>NZ_JAKUFX010000065.1:0-31605 GCF_022663635.1 Bacillus cereus group sp. BfR-BA-01356
ATATCTAGCTTAATATACATACTAACCACCTCAGAGTCAGTATGGAGAATCCAATTGAAAATGTACATATTTATTCAAGCGTTAATGTACATATTTAAGTTAGCATTTATAATGATGGACGGTTCATTCATAAATATTGATATTTTAGAGTGTCAACTAAACTCAGTACTTGAATTTACTTGGGATAAAGACCGTGTCCGATTTGAAATACATAAAGAGGAAAATGGTACTCTTTTACTTCTTAAAGAGTACATTCATGAATTAACAGATCATACACCGAGAGATGTAGCTGGTTGGCATATTTGTTTAAATCTTTTTTCTTGCGTTTTAGAAGGAGAAGAGAAAGAATTTTCTAAAGATGAATGGCAACAATGGTTTGAAATATATAAGGGTAAGATTCATGAAGTGAGAGGGTAATTACATAATAGGTAATATTCATTATGTAATTATTATATTATAAAAATGCTTTTATGGATAAATAAGAATAGAGGTTAATATGAAAGTAAATCAATTAATTGCTAATAACATAAATAAATTAGATGCAACTATACCGTTTAATAAATCGTTTGGAATTGCTGGGTTATCTGGATCGGGTAAAACAACTTTTTGCCAAACAATTGGTGAAGAGTCAAAAAAACGATTAGTTTCTTTATTACCAAAGGCTGAATATCAATATTTATTTCCTAACATTATGGAAACAAATTTTAGTGCTATTAAGATGGAAGAAATGCCATTAGTACTTTTTCTAGGAAAATCATCGATTTCGTCTAATCCGCGTTCAACGATTGGTACTCATACTGGTGTTTTTACAGAGGTTCGGGAAAAACTTGCTGAAGTATTTAATCTTTCTCCAGAGGTCTTTTCATTTAATAATCAATTAGGCTGGTGTACTGGTTGTAAAGGACGTGGTACTACAAAAAATGTTGAGTGTAAAAAATGTAAGGGAAAACGTTATAGTGAAGAAATTGAAAAACATGAAATTGATTTGTTGGCCAAGCCACATTCAATTTCAAATATTAATGATTTAAGTGTCGAATCTATTCTTTCACTAGCAAAAGAATTAAATATTAGTGAAGAAAAACAGCATATACTGCAAAATATTATTAATATGAACATTGGTTATTTAACATTAAATCGAATTATGGGTACGTTGTCAGGTGGAGAGTTAACACGACTTTATTTGGCTGAATTCATGGCAGTAAGTGAAAATGCTGTAATTATTATTGATGAGATTTCAGTTGGACTTGATCATGAAACATTATTGAAAATTTTGGAAGAGATTAAACGATTAGGGCGTAAAAATCAAATTTGGCTTATTGATCATTCAGATACGGTACTAGATACAACTGATGAGCAATTGTTCTTTGGACCTGGTAGCGGAAAATATGGCGGGAAAATTGTGAAAGAATCACCAAGACCAAAGTCAATACTGTGGGATCGAAATAAAGAAATACCAACAGAATATTATACATTCTATGATTTATATTGCCGTAATATCCAAATGGAGGAGTTTCGAATTCCTAAAAACAGGCTTGTAACGGTTACAGGAGAATCAGGATGTGGGAAATCTACACTTGTCAATGAATGTCTAGCTACAGATTTCTTGAAAAGATATCCAAAAGATAAATTAGTTATGGTGGGACAAGACCGAAATCAATCAATTACAAGTCGATCAACTGTAGCAACTTTCCTAGATATTAAAAAGAAACTAACAAAGTATAGTGAAGACATTGATGATATTTTTGAGCGCTCGATTGAGGATATTATTGATGAACTTCCAAATGAAGATATCGCTTATAAACGTTTGAGCCTACTAATTAAATTAGGACTTGGCTATTTAACATTAGAGAGAAAAACACAAACATTATCGACAGGTGAGTTTCAATGTGTTCATTTAGTTTCGGAATTATTTGCAAACACTAGAAATCCACATACATTATTCATTTTTGATGAGCCTTCAAAAGGTTTATCACAAAATATTTTAAATCAATTTATCGATAGTATTAGAGGTATTCTGCAAGATGAATCAGTTTCTATCATTATGATTGAGCATAATCGTTACATGTTAGAAAGCTCTGATTATATAGTTGA
The DNA here is from genome assembly GCF_022663635.1 of Bacillus cereus group sp. BfR-BA-01356. Classification (NCBI taxonomy): domain Bacteria; kingdom Bacillati; phylum Bacillota; class Bacilli; order Caryophanales; family Bacillaceae; genus Bacillus; species Bacillus cereus group sp. BfR-BA-01356. The sequence goes on from NZ_JAKUFX010000065.1 coordinate 2,092, forward strand.
TTTTGGAAAAAGGCAGAATGAATCTGTAGAGCATTTGGATGTTGTTAATCATGAGGATTACTATCGTCAAAAAAGTAATGTGAATAGCACAGAGAAAATAAATATCTCTTCAATGCTTAAGCAGAAAAAAGGAGTTCACTATTTAGAAGAAAATCATATTAACTATTTTAAAAATGCTGAAAATGTTTATAAGGGCGGTATTTTAAAAAGTTTATCATCAATGGCTAGGTTAATTTATGGTGAATATGAATCTGATACAATCGCACCTGTTATTGCTATTGATCTTGAAAGACATTTATATAGTCAATATAGTTTCTTATATGAGATTGGTGGATTAATTAATCATATTGTAGCTGCTCATCCAATTAATAAAGATACGAGAAGTTTTGATTTCTATTCACAGGACAATCATTGTCCATCTTGTTCTGGACGTCTTCAAATTGAAGTTTTTGATAAAGATACTGCCATTCAAGATAAAAGTGTTCCATTTTGGGATGGGCTATTCGATCCAGAAATCATGAAGGTATTAAAATTTTATCAGCATGAAAAAATAGAATTTCTATTCGAAGAAATAAAAAATGAGATTGGTCACGATTTGTCAAAGAGCTATAATGATATGTCAGAAGAAGAAAAGCATACGTTTTGGTACGGATATTTTGAAAAATCATTTTATGATAAAAAAGGAAAGACACGCAGAAAATGGGTAGGGTTTAATACAATTATTGGTGGATATATTGTTATTTCAAAAGCACCTATTAAAGAAGAAATTAAGAGTTCAAAAAAAATGATGAAATGTCCAATTTGTGAGGGGACGGTTTTAAATCATCATAAGCCACTTAAATTTGGTAACGTAGATATTCGTGAAATAATCAATCAGCCTATTAATAAAGTATTGAAAACAGTTGGTGATTTACCGGCACTTGTTAAATTGAAGTCTATTGTTGGTGGCGATATGGTATTGACGGAAGATGTTTCTTTATTGCCAAGAAAAGCACAAGTTGCATTGAAAATGTTTGAATTAGAACAAGCAAGCTTTTCAAACTATGAAATGGTGTTACAAAATGTCTTACCATTCTGGAGCGAAATAAAAGGAAATATCGAATCCATTAGTGTTAATAATCAGGTAACTGTTTGTGATTTCCCTAATGTTTATGAAACGAGAGAAGCCATTATAGATAAGTATTTCACAAATGGTAAATATAAAAAACTTACGTATGTATACGAAGCGTTTGGATACAAAAAATTAGTTACTCAAATTAATAAAATTAAAAAAAGTAATCCATGTCCATTTTGTAAAGGTAAGAAAGTGATAACCGAAGATAATCTACATGATGGTGTCTTTAAACTAACAATTCCATGTGTAACTTGTAATGCAAGTGGTATTAATGACGAAGGGTTAAAAGAAGTTGTTGAGGGCGTGGATGTACAAACGTGGTTAACTGGAAAAGTAAGTGATGTTGTGGATGAAAGCTTATTAACAGAAGCTGTTGCGCAAATATCAATTTTTAATCGCATACGTGAGTTGGATAAACGAGATATGATGGCGGTTTATGAATGTCTTGAGAGTAATCAGTAAATTTTATTAATATAAATTAATAAAACATATATTCTTTATAATGTATATATTAGCGCAGTATAATTAATACAAGGTAATGAAGGTAATGAAAGAAGATCCAATTTCTTAATATCAAAATTAAGAAATTGGATCTTTTAGTATTTTTATGCCTCCATACAATATTTTTCGATAAGAAAAGAAGCAATATGGAAGGAGAGATAAAAAACTAATAGTGATAAACGATTAATATATTATGTAATTATTATATTATAAAAGCTAAAATTAAGGTTGAAAACGGTTCGTAAGTGATATATTTTGTTTGTTAATCTATTTTGCATTGTCTGATTTTTTAAATTTAACAGAAATATATACTTGAATGAAGTATATATTTCTGTTAAATTTATCCTATGGATAGAACAAGTTTAATTAAAGGTCATTTAGAAATGTGTGTATTATCTATTTTGTCGAAAAAGAAAAGTTATGGTTATGAGATTATGAAAGAACTTGAAATAAACAATTTAAAATTGAAAGGAGTAGGAAGTATTTATCCTATTTTAACTAAGTTGAAAAATCAAGAGTGGGTTAATACTTATCAAGAGGTAACAGACAGTGGTAAAGTAAGGATTTATTATGAAATTAATGAAAATGGGAAAATACGTCTTGAGAAGAAAATTAATGAGTGGTTAGAATTGCAATTGGACATTCAAACATTATTAAAAAGCGGTTTGAAAGGAGACCTTCTGAAATGAGGAATAAATTGATAGGTAAAGAAAAGCAATTTTTAAGAGACGTACTTAAGGAATTAAAGCAATACGATATTAGTTTAGAAGAAAGGGAAAATATTAAGCGACAAATATTAGAACATATTCAAGAGTGTCGTGAACATGGTGAAGACAGTATAGATGATTTAGGTACCCCTCAATTATTTGTTAAAGATTTTATAGAAATAAATGAAATTGATTTACAAGTTAAAATGAAACAACTTCAAAATGAAAAAGGAAAATTCAACACATTTATCTTACGTGGCATATTCATCGCATTTATTACTTACCTCATCTCGCAAACTACATTTTCAATATTTTTAACTGAATCATTTAATTCAACTAATAGCAAAAATACATTTAATTATAATATTTTATATCGCATATCAGAGAATCAATGGTGGAACGTTTTATTAATAATGATTAGCTTTATGCTCTCTGTAGTAGTGTTTATTAGCTTAGTAAGTTATAAAAAAAGAAAGCTATCTAAAGTATAATGAAGAAAACTATCTATAAACTATTTCAAATCTATATTCTTTGTAATGTAATAGTATTATGTATCATTCATCCAAAATCATATGCTCAGCAAGATATTAAAGCTACTTTAGATAAGTATATTGAAAAATTTATAAAAGAACAGAATATTCCAGGGGCTGCTGTTGCAATTGTACATAATAAAGATGTATTCTTCACTAAAACGTGGGGGATTACTGGGGAATCTGAAAAAAAAATAACTAGTAAAACACCATTTGCAATCGGATCAATAAGCAAATCTTTAACAGCTTTAGCTATAGTGAAATTAATAGAAGACAAAAAGATAAAATTAGAGGATTCAGTTCAACAACATCTTCCTTGGTTTAAACTAAAAGATTCTCAAATATCCTCATCTATAACAATCCAACACCTTTTAACTCATACAAGCGGAATAAACACATATGAAGGCTTATTAATATCAGATAAGCAATCCAAAAGTTCTACAGCATTAAAAGAAAATGTAATGAGACTTTCAAATGTAAAATTAACTGCTCTACCAGGAGAAAAATATCAATATAGTAATGCGAATTATATTGTTTTAGGTGCACTTATTGAGGAAATTACAAATGATACATATTCCTCATATATGGAAAAACATGTTTTTCAGCTATTAAATATGAATGGTGCGGCAGCAAGTAAAGAAACTGCATATGAAAAAGGCTATTTAACAGGTTATCAGTCATGGTTTGGCATACCAAGAAAAAGTGTAGTGTCCTATGATAATGCCGGGGCACCGTATGGTTATATTACCGCAAATTTGGAAGATATGATTCAATTTATTATGTTTTTGAATCGACAAGAAGATACTCAATTTTTAAAGAAAGAAAACATCGACCTTTATCTTACACCACTTTATAACATAAATTCAGAAAAAAGCTATGGTTTTGGATTAAGAACAACAAGTATAAATGAAAGCGAAACGATGATTTGGCATTCAGGATCAACGCCCGATGCTCGTACAGAAATATTTACTTTAAATAAAAGTGGCTGGGGTGGTGTGATTTTAACAAATAAAAATCATGTATTAGAAGAACCAGCACTTTCAGTATTAAAAAAGGGGATTATTAATATTTTGAATGAAGAAGAACCGGTTGATCCCCATAAAAGCATACCATTTACACAAATTGTTATGTCTACAGTTATACTCGCGCTTTTCATTTCATCAATTATGTTAATTAAAAAATATAAACATAAGAAAACTGTAAAAAAATTAACTTGGTTATTCGTAGGGACTCTATTCCTACTATTATCTATTATTTTCATCCCACTTCTTACTTATTGTACAAGCTCACCATGGCGTACGATAAAAATATTTGCGGCAGATGTAGGTTTACTTACAAGTATTATAGTAATTTTATTAGCTGTGAACGGATTATTATCAATCTTTATAGGTATAAGACAGAAGAGTGTATAAGGGTAAATAATTAAAGAAATATAATTCAAACGTTATAAACAGTTGACCCTCACACAATGTCATTGTTTAAGATAAAGTTGAGCTTCAAAGTAGATGTAACTTATAGGAGGAAATCATGTTTAAAATAGGGGATTTTTCAAAACTATCTTCCATTAGTATACGAATGTTGAGACACTACGATAAAGTGGAATTACTACAACCAGTAAAAGTCGATGAGCAGAGTGGATATCGATTTTATTCAGCAGACCAATTAAAAAAAGTAAATCAAATTCAAACGTTAAAAGCTATGGGGTTTAATATTGCTACCATCAAAGAAATAATAGAATGCGATAATATAGATACCATAAAAGAGCAATTTTTAAATCGTAGTGCTCAAATTAAAGAAGACATGAATAACCTCCAAAAACAATTACGTCTCCTCGAAGACTCAATGAAAACGATGAGAGAGGATGTTGTTGAGATGAATTATCATGTTTCAATAAAAGAAATTCCAGAAAGAACTGTAGCTAGTGTTAGAAAGATTATTCCATCGTATAATTGCGAAGGTGATTTATGGAGTGTATTAATGCAAGAAATTCAAATGAAAAATATTAGTATTGCCCAACCGAGTTATAGTATTGCGGTTTTCCATGATCGTGAATACAAAGAAAATGATGTAGATATAGAAATACAGCTAAGTATTCTAGGTAAGCACGAAAATACAAAAGACGTTACATTTAAAAATATGGAATCGACTCATGTAGCTTCTATAACAGTTAATGGAAGTTATGAACAGATGACAGCTGTAAATGAGGCTGCGGCAAAATGGATTGAGACAGAGGGTTACAAATTAGCAGGCCTGATGTTTAATATTTATCATGTGAGCCCAGCGATGGAAGCGGATCCTAATAAGTGGGTTACAGAAGTTTGTTATCCAATAAACAAATAAGTAATAAAAAAGGCATGTTTTATGCCTTTTTTATTTTATGAATATCTCAAAATATATAATTTTTCCTCTTTACAGTTTTCGTATCGGACTACATAAGGCAATAAATACTTCAATTATTTTAGTAAAAGCAGCTAAAGCAAATATAAATACAGGATTGTAGGCTGAAATAATTCCACCTACTAATGCCCCCAATGGCATAGATAATCGTGTAAGTACACGAGAAAAACCTAAAACACGTCCTTGCAAATTGGATGGAACAGTTTCCTGCCGAATTGATGTAACAATCGTATTCCATGTGATATTACATGTCATCGCGATTCCGAAAGCAATTCCGGGAGCGAGCCAATATGTACTCCACAAAGCAAATGTTAATCCAAGCGCTCCCAAAAATAGGAGTAAAGGAATAAGTACACCACGTCGAAATTTCTTTTCTAAAGGAACGGCAATTAAGCTTCCTAAAAGCCCACCTATTCCTATTAAAGTATAATTATAGCCACTTTGTGCGGAGGTAAGATTTAATGTCGACAATAAATAATACATAAGTATACCTAAAACAGCACTTGCTCCAAAGTTACCTACCATTGCTTGAAGTGACAAAGCTATATTTAACCGAGCATTTTTCAGCCATTTAAATCCATCAAACAAATCATTTAGTACATTTTGCAATGTTTTTTTATCAGTATTCTTTTTATTTAAGTTTTTCATAGAAGGTAATATAATCACAGCAATTAATGTAGCAATAAATGAAAGAACATTAATCCAAAGTACTTGAAAGCCGTCAATAAAAGATATGAAAAGCCCAGCTATGATTGGACCAAACAAACTAGCCAATTGATTAACCATTTGATATAAAGAATTAGCCTTCGTTAATGATGCACCTGCGATGTGTGGAATGACTGTAACTGTTGTTACATCAAAAAGCATGGACATAACTGCTAAGATAAAAGTAATTACGTATAAATGCCAGAATTCTAATAGATGTAATGCATGTAAAATTGGTATGAGACTTACTAAAATAATATTGGTAATATCCGCCATCCAAAGTAACTTTTTTCGATCATATCGATCAACTAGTACACCAACTAAAGGGCCAAATAAAACGATTGGCAATACGTTAACAGCAAATAAAGAACTCATAATTACAGCTGAACCAGTTAATTGATAGGCAATCCAAGGCAGTGCAAAAGTATATAGTGAATCCCCGATTCGTGAAATGAGTAAACCAAAAATAAAAATCTTGTATTCTTTTGAAAAAGTTGTCTTGACAGTTAATCTTCGTTCTTGTACAAATTTCACAATTGTATGACCTCCTTTTTTTATAGAGGAATTTGAAAATAATCCGTCCAATATGTATTAAATATAGAATTCTGTAAGAAGTTGTTGAATCCTACTTTATAATATTAATTTTATATAAAATTGTAGGGAATAGAAATTAGGGCGGTTTTTATGCGAGGAGACGGAATGATTTGAGAACAAAAGGGGTTGCTGGATAAAGAGTTAATCTTATGACCTTTTCCGCAATTATTGTTGTTAGCAGAACTTTTGAAAGAAGATCCTACATTAATATATCCCTTTTTTAGTTAATAATAGCCTCCTTAATACTAGTTAATACAAGGAGGCATTAAATTTTTAATAATTAATGGTATGTGTACCCTCCATCAGGAAATAATACATTACCCGTAGTAAAACTATTTTGCATTAAATATAGGACAGTATGTGCAATTTCATCATTATATCCAGCTCGTTGTACAAGTGAAAGAGATTTATAAGCTTCGTAAGCAACTAGTCTATTTTCATTTTGTTCATTTTCTCTTTGTATTGTTCCAGGAGAAACCACATTAACTCTAATAGGAGCTAATTCCACAGCTAAGGCCTTCCCTAAACTTTCAATAGCACCATTGCAAGCGCCATAAGCAGGCGCACCTTTAAGTGGTCTTTGACTAAAGGCACCGGACATTAACACGATCGATCCAGAGTTTGAAAGAAAAGGAATTGCATATTTTACGGCATAATATTGAGGCCAAAACTTTCCGATGAAGCTACTTTCAGCAATTTCCTCTGTAGAGGTAATTGGTCCAAGTGTATAAGAGGCTCCCGGTGTGAATAAATGATCAAAGTTCCCAACTGTCTTGAAAAAATTTTGTAATTGCTCTTTATTTTGATTATCCAATATATAAGTTGGAAGATGATTGTTATTTATTACTTCTCGAGCAACTTTTAATTTTTCTTCCGAGCGTCCGGCAATAATAACATGTGCGCCTTGTTTAATTGCTTGAGTTGCTGTTGCTAATCCAATACCAGAACTCCCGCCAATGATAACAATACGGCTATTTTCTAATGTAGTAATAGACATATTTTAGCCACTCCTTTAATAAAAAACTTTAGAATATAACTGTGCTATGCTTTTATTATTCGCTAAAAGGGAGCAAGTGAAAAGTACGCACTTTATATGTACATAGTCGCAAATTTCGTACTAATCGCTATACATGCGGATAAGTAATAGGGAAAGTTTCTAAATATGGTTTATCCCGCATTAACGGGCAGTAAAACTCTCACCTCAAAGTTAGGAAAATGCAAGGACGTTAGGTAAGAAATCAACTGCCCGTAAAAGCCTGATTGGTTCAACTAATAATCAGTGTGGGATGAACAAAACCCCCACTGATTAAAGTTTCACTTTATGATATCTGAGGAGAGGTGAGAAAAATGGATTTACAAGAACCGAAGTTAAAAGGGGTAATAGCAACATTACAAATAATCGGTGGGAAATGGAAGCCGCTCATTTTGTTTATTTTGCTAACAGATGGAACGAAACGTTTTGGTGAATTAAAGACATTAATACCAGATATATCTCAAGGGACGTTAGCAAAGCAATTACGTGAATTAGAGCAAGATCAACTAATAAAACGCGAAATTTATCAAGAAATACCACCTAAAGTAGAATATAGCTTAACTGAGCATGGAAAAACAGTTAGTATTGTTTTGGATAGTATGTGTAGTTGGGGAAGAGGGCATTTAGAATATATAGATAAAGATAAACAATAAAAATATTATGTAAATTTATTGTGGTTTGAAGGGAAATGTTGTTTTAATAATTTGCATTTTATAATATATAATTAAGGAGTGTCGTAGGTTATTATACATATTTAATTTATTTTTACAAAGGGGAAATAATAAGATGAACGAATTAGAGTATAAAAGCTTCTATGATAAAGTAGGAAGATTAAATGGATGGGATTTTAGTAAAATAAAATGTGAAACTGTAGGAGATACATGGGACTTTTATAGTGAGGTAAAAGAAAGGTGTAAACCATCACATATTTTACTTGATGTTGGTACAGGCGGAGGAGAAAATGTACTTAACATAGCATCATCAGCTAAATTGTTGATTGGAATTGATAATTCTAACGGTATGATTGCAACGGCACATTCTAACTTGAAAAAATCAGGTGTACAAAATGTTGAGTTTCTTCAAATGGGTTCTGAAGCTTTAACATTTCCACATGCACATTTTGATATTGCTTCAAGTTGTCACGCACCGTTTCTGGCATCTGAGTTAGCGAAAGTAATGAAAAAGGGTGCCTTTTTCTTAACACAACAAGTAAGTGAGCATGATAAATTAAACCTGAAAGAAGTATTTGGTAGAGGACAATGCTTAGGTGAACGGGATGGTACTTTAAAAGAAAATTATATGAATGAACTTATTAGTGCAGGATTTGATCTCGTGCAAGTACGTGAATATGATGTTACTGATTATTACAGTAGGTCTGAAGATCTCATTTTCTTATTAAAACATACGCCTATTATTCCTAGATTTGGAGAAGAGGAAGAAGATTTTACTATTTTACAAAAGTTCATTGAAACGAATAGTTCTGAAAAAGGGATTCGTACGAATTCAAAAAGATTTATGATTATCGCTGTTAAATTATAATATATTTTAGTGTAAAAGCTGCTTTTCATTTAAAGAAAAGCAGCTTTTTGTGTGGAAAAGAATACAGGAAATACTTGAAAATAATAGAAATAAATAAAGTGTAAATTAAAAAATCAAAATATGGAGGATAAATGTTTTGAAACGTTACTATATTAGCAATGAAAAAATAAATGTACATATTACTGAATGGGGGAATAATGAGAAGCCCGTTATCTTTTGTTTACATGGATTAGGTAGTACGAGTTTAAGTTTTATAGAAATTGCTGAGGAATTAAAAGAAGAGTATAGATTTATCTCCGTTGATGCACCTGGACATGGTAAAACACCCCCATTTGAAAGAACAGAAGATTATGAGATGCACAATTTAGCAAATTGGTTAAATGAAATAATAAATGAATTGAGAATCGAATACTTCTATTTTCTATCACATTCATGGGGAAGTTTTGTAGCGTTATTTTATTTGTTAAATCATCCAGAAAAAGTACAAGGAAGTATTCTTATTGATGGTGGATATCAAACAAAAAGGCTTAAAGAAGAAACGTTGGAAGAAGAAATTGCTTATTATGAAAAGGACTTTGATGAATACGTTTTTAATAATTGGGACGAATTTTTCAAAAGTGAAAAAGCAGCTTATACTAGGTGGTCTTCATTGTTAGAAGTTGCTGTAAAGGATCTAGGGATCGAAATGGATAATAAAGTATGGTGGCATGCCAGGGGAAATACAGCTAGTAATATAATAAGAGGTATGCATAAAGATGAAACAATAGATATATATGAGAAGCTACCGGCTAATATTGTATTACTTCGAGCTACAGTCCCACAAGTTTGGGCGGATTATAGAGATAAGACAGCAAATGTTTTTAAAGAGAAAACGGACAGTATAGTAAAAGTAATTCCTGATACTACACACATGTTGCACTGGGATAAACCAGAAATTGTTATAGCGGAAATAAAAAATAATTGGAGCTAATATATTCATACTAAAGTTGTAGTTTCTATATGAAAAATCCATCCTTCCGTTTGATTTTATCTATTTATAAGTGTAATACAATACGAATAGATAATAAGAAATGAGGGGGAATGTAAAGTGATTACACATATATCAGATATAAAACTACAAACGGTTTCTATAGAAGGGGTAAAACAAGTTTATAAGGACATATTATCTTTTCCAATAAAAAAAGAAACAGCATCCTTCATTCAATTTGAAGTAACACCTTATACAACAATTAGTTTTCAAGAAGTGTATGAACCAATCGCACCTGCACATTTTGCTTTTGAAATCCCATATTCAAAATTCTATGAAACAGCAAAATGGTTAAAGGACTCTGGATTACTCATTGTAAAATGGCAAAATGGAAATGTAATTGGTGAAGAGAATGGTCTATTCAATTTATACTTTAAAGACGGAGATGGAAATCTACTCGAAATTATCGCACATAGTTATGTTAAAGAGGATGTATTAGTATCACACTCACCTTTAAACATTTTATACGTAAGGGAAATTGGTCTTCCTGTTAAAAGTGTACCTGTTTTTACGGAATGGTTAAAATCAAATCTAAATATGAAAACGATGGAAGATGGGGATATTTTTAACTTTGTTATAGGTGGCACTGCATATATCGTCGCGACTTGGTGGCAGCGACCTTGGATTCCAATTGCGATGAAAGCTCTATCACCGAAAGTACACGTTTCTTTCGGAACACCAGACGTCGCATTTTTACAGCGAATCCAAAATAACTTTAAGAAAAATAGTGTATCATTTGAATGTAAACGTAATGAAGTATCATTTATTGAGCAAGGATATACATTTTCAATTGTGCATACATCAGAGTTTCATTCTGATATTCCTAAACAATTAAACTTACCGCTTTCTATTTAAGGATGAAAAGCGGTAAGTTTTTTGTATATTCGTGAAGAAGGTTTTAGCTAGGGTTACAGTGAATTTAAAGAGAAGTACAAGGTGTTATTTTAATTTATGTTAAGGGGAGAAATGAAGTGGTTTTAGGTAATTCAATTGCAAAAGGGAATACTGCAGAAATTTATTTAACTGATGATAAGGTTGTAAAATTATTTAAAGATTACCTCCCAGATACAGAGTCTATGAATGAAGCAAAAAAACAAAAATATGCGTATTCATGCGGGTTGCCAGTTCCAAACGTATTTGAAGTGAAAAAGATACAAAATAGACAGGCAATTATTATGGAACATGTAAAAGGGGACAACATTGGTGATCTCCTGCTTAATAATTTGAATGAGGCAGAGCGTTATATCGACCTTTGTGTTAATGAGCAAAAAAAGATCCATGCTATACATGTGAATACAGATGAAATGGAGTTAATGAGGGAGAGGTTAGAGCGTCAAATTAAATCTGTGTATAAATTGGATGAACGCAAAAAGAAGGATATATTACAAAAATTAGATTTTATTACATTTGATTTTAGGCTATGTCATGGAGATTTTCATCCATTTAATTTGATTTTGAATAAGGAAGAGAAAGTGAAAGTTATAGATTGGGTAGATGCTAGTTCAGGTGATATTCGCGCAGATGTATTTCGAACATACTTGTTGTACTCACAATCTTCGGTAGAATTAGCTGAGATGTATTTACATATATATTGCAGTCGTACCGGCATATCAAGAGATGAAGTTTTTCAATGAGCTCCTATTATTATTGCAGCTAGATTTTCTGAAAAAGTATCACCGCAAAATGAAGTGTATTTGAAAAGATTATTGAATCAGTATTTATAAGTCATAAAAAAGGTTGTCAGCTAATTAATAAATGCTGTTGTTTAACCAAAGTTTCCTTGCAGTTAAACAACAGCATTCTTAAATATTGATATAGGTATTCTTATTTTTGATCTTCATCCTATAAAGGTTCATAATCCGTACTTGTTCCTCCGTTAATTCTTCTTTATCCCAATACATATGCATTAAGCTATATTCAAAAATCTCCTTTAATTTAATAAATAACGAAAACTTGTCTTTCATCTCTTTTGGTAGCTCATTTTCCTTTTGATAGCCTTCAAATAGTGCTTTTGTAATAGAATACTCATAGTCAACGATATTCCCATTTCCAGCAAATGAATATTCTATCGCACTATAAATAGGAACGGCTAAATCGAATATGTAAAAATGTTTTTGGAATGAATCCAAGAGAATACCAACTTAACAAAATGCCTATTCAATCATTTGTTAAACTAAATTTAAATAAAGAAGGGGCGTTTAAAATGAATATTTCTAGAAAAATAGAGGTTGAACAGTTACGAGATAGGAAGAGTGAGCTATTTGATAAAGAGGTACTTAACATATTAAATGGTCAAGTTATGTATGAAGAATTTAAAAATAAAAAGCTAATGGGTGATTCTGATTATGCCCCATTTAATGAGGCAATGTGTGTGAACTCGGCTACTACTCAAGTTTTTAATGAAGAGTTTATTAAAACAAGAGCGAAAGGACATAACAGTTCAGTAGAAAGTTATATAAAAAAGGTTATAGATCCGTTAGAAAACCTTTTTACGAAAAAGTATAAATGTATTGTTCTATGGTTTGGTGAAGATATGTTTTGCCAAATGAACCTACTTACCATACTTTCTCACCTTGAACAGTCTGCTTATGAAGGGAAGGTATACTTAAATAGCTTTAGAGAGGATGAATTTAAAGTAAATCAAATTGAACTTGAATTGGGGAATTATTCTTCTATATACAATGAAGTATTAGTAAACCATAAAAAGACCTCTCATAAGGTACCACCTGTAATGTATCAGGCTATAGACTTATTTTTAGAAATGTTAACAGAAGATAATGCAGTAATGAAATTCATCTCTAAAAATAAAGATTTATCAACTCGTGAATTATTAATAAAGTTGTTTTATCTTTTTCCAACAATCGGATATGGAGATACTCAGTACATAGAACTGATTAATAAAATAAAGAAGAAAGCTACACCAAAAATATAGGTGCAGCTTTCTTCTTATAATTGCTCAAGTAATTCTAATTCTTTTTCTACAAATAGCATTAGTTCTTTAATTGTTTCACCAGAAAAATCAAAACGAATACCGGCTGCATCATACACTTCTTTTATAGATTGCGAGCTTCCTAGTGATAATGCCTTTTTATAATTTTCTAGTGCTTGCTTAGGATCCTCTTTATATTGTTTATACATTTGTAATGCACCAAGTTGGGCGATCGCATATTCAATATAATAAAATGGTACTTCAAAAATATGGAGTACAGGTAACCAACTCGTTGCTATCCAGTTTTCGTAGCCATCAATATGTATGACGCTAGACTGATAATGTTTTTGAAGTTGTAAGTATTTTTCATTTCTTTCTTCAGAAGTATGACTTGGATTTTCATACAGCCAGTGTTGAAATTGATCGACAATAAGCATAATAGGTAAATATGAAATAACATCTTTAAAGAAGTTAATTTTTGCTTGTTTTAAATCTTTTTTGTCTGTATAGAAGGTATCCCAATAATGAAGCGAGAATAACTCCATTGTCATACTGGCTAGCTCAGCTGTTTCAGCTGGAATTTCTATATACTGTCGTAATTTTAATGGTTTTATGAGTTCGTTATGAATGCTATGCCCCATTTCATGTATAAAAGTGACAATATCATCTTGTGTATAATTTAAGTTCATAAAAATATAAGATAATTGTGAAGCTGGTAAGTACTCACAAAAGCCACCAGCTGCTTTTCCTTTGCGGCTTGTTAAATCAAGACAATTGTGTTTATACATTCGGTTTAAAAGTGCTGAAAATTCAACATCTAGTTTATTAAAGATATGAGTGCTCTTTTCAATTAAATCATTTTCATTTGCAATTGGTTTAAGTACTTTTTGATCTGGAGTTACAGCTGATACATCCCACGGGCGAAGCGTATCCACTTGCAGTTTCTCTTTTTTCTCTAGTAATATTTTATCTTTAAGAGGCACAACATACTTACGTATGGATTCAGCTAGTTCATAGCAATCTATCGCTGAATAATCAAAACGCTCGTATTTTTTGAACATATAATCGCGATAATTCTCTAGTTGAATATTTTTTGCTTTTTGATGGCGAATTTCAATTAATTGATTTAATATGTTTTGGAGTTCTTTTTCAACAGATAAAAATTGTTCAGAAATAATGGTTTTTGCCTTTTTACGGATGTCACGATTCGAATCTTGTAAATACGATTGTAATTCTGTTATCGTTTTTTCTTCTCCGTCCCAAATAGCACTTAATCCTCCAGTGATTTCAAAGTACTCTGTGACTAATTTGTCTTCCTTTATTTCTAATTCGATATTGTCCTCACAAAATAACTTTTGAGCATTTTTTATTTTTGCATCTAATAAACCATATAGATTAGAATCTAATTCCATTCGAAAAGGTGACTCTAAATATTTATTATCCAATAAATTTTGGTACCGCTTTAAAAGTGGCTTTACAAATTGTTGATCATGTTCAAAAGTATCTTTTATTTCTTCATCATCCGTATTACATTGAAAGGCGATATAATGTGATCTTAATTGTTCTTCGATTTCCCAAATCATTTTTGACTGCTCTTTTAACCAATTTTCAAGGTCTAGTTTTGAAGAAATCATTTTGTTTAATAAAGACGAAAGAGTTTTTTCTAATTGTAGTACATTACTAATATCAATCGTATTTACATGTTGCATTATATATCCCTCACTTTTTATGTATTCATAGAGATATTCTATTTATTAATTGTAATTCCCTTGTTAAGTGGGGTAAATGTGAAATAATGTTAAATTTAATAATTAAAGAAGGTATTTATATGTCAAAGTAAAAAGTTTATCGTAAATGAAAATATATGGAGGGGTGCTGCATGAGAAAGGGAAAGAAGTTACTTGTATTTTTATTTCCACTTGCTTTATTATGTGCCTGTGAGAATGACATTGAAGATGCTAAAAGTGAAGAGTCTATAGTGATGGATATTGCTACAGCCGCGGTAAAGGAGGAATCTTTTTTTAGTGCTGCTATAAGAGATGAAAAAGAAAGAATATTAGATTTAGAGATTGCTGATAGCGAAAATGCTAACGAAATAAAAAAAGAAATTAATAAAAGATTGCAAATTCAAGGCGTTATGTCCTATAAAGTAAATGTATCTCAAAGAAACAAGGAGATTGTAAATGCAGAACATAGATGGGAGTTAGTTTTTGGACAGATATTTGATGGCGTATTCAGAAAAAATGGATATGAAGGGGTTGGTATTCAGCAAATAAATTATAAAAAGAATCAACCTGTTACCATTGATATAAAAACTAAGATTAGCGATGATGAAGTAGGGGCGAGAGAACTTGGACAGAAAATAGAAAAAGAAGTTGAAGGGGTACTTAAAACAGAAGCAGTAAAGAAATGGATTGAAAATGATTCATATGCTATTGGGATTTACGATATAGATGATCGGAAAATTAACTAATTGAGGAATGAATGCTATATGAATGAAAAATCGATATAATTAAATATAAAATTGCTGAAGGAGGTGTAAGATGTATAAGTATTTACATATTTTAAACGACATAGAAAATATGATTCAAAATGGAGAAATAAGAGAAGGAAAGAAATTACCATCTATACGGTCACTCGTTACGCAATATGAATGTAATAAGGCAACAGTTATACGTGCTCTTCATGAATTAGAAAAGCGTCACATTATATATTCTGTCCCTCAAAGTGGATACTACGTTGTTAAAAAATCAGAGAGTACTATAGAAAATAACGAGATAATTGATTTTGCCTCCTCAGCACCAGATCCAGATGTTTTTCCGTATTTAGATTTTCAACATTGTATTAATAAGGCTATTGATACGTATAAAAATGATTTGTTTGTATATGGAACGCCGAAAGGCTTACCATCTTTAATACCAGTTATTCAAAAACAACTAGCAAATTATCAAGTCTTTACAAAAGAAGAAAATATTTTTATAACATCAGGTGTTCAGCAGGCACTTGCTATATTAACTTCTATACCATTTCCGAATGGAAATGAAACGGTATTAATTGAACAACCAACATATCATCTATATATTGATTATCTAGAAATAAATAAAGTTCCTGTAATCGGTATTAAACGTACGAATGAAGGTATCGATTTGAATGAATTGGAGCAAATATTTCAAACCGGAAAAATAAAATTCTTCTATACGATACCGAGATATCATCATCCGCTTGGAACGTCTTATTCTAAAGATGAGAAAGAAAAAATCACACTATTGGCTAAGAAATACAATGTATTTATAGTGGAAGATGATTATTTAGCAGATTTAGAAACTGATTCAAAAGCAGATCCATTATATAGCTTGGATAATTGTAGTCATGTCATATATTTGAAAAGTTATTCGAAGATTATTTTTCCAGGTTTACGGGTTGGAGTTGCGGTCATTCCACCATCCATTGCAAATGCGTTCTATACATACAAAAAAATACTAGATATTGATAGTCCGATGATTTCTCAAGCGGCTTTAGAAATTTATATAAAGAGCGGTATGTTTGAACGTCATAAAAGTAAAATTAATTCTTCCTACTACAATAGATCAATAAAACTAGCAGAAACATTAGAAAAAGTGCAAAATGAAAATTCATCATTATTTACATATAATAGACAAAACACACTTGGAATACACACCTGTTTAGAAATGCAGAAAAACATAGTTACAGAAACACTTATACAAAAATTAGGTGACATGCAAATAAGTGTCGATACTATTGATAAGAATTATATGAGGAATTTCCCTAAAGAAAAACTATTAAAATTAAATGTTTCGAATGTAAAAGAAGATAAGATTGAAGAAGGTATTCGTAAAGTAATTGGGGAAATCAAGCAATTAAGACAGTTTAATTTTCAGTTTAGAAAAGAATAATTTGAATTAGGAGGTTTGTTTGGTTTTGAGGCGAAAAATCATTCTCTTGTTTGTATGTAGCGCTATAGTAGTTGGTGTAATGGTTGTGGCTAAATATAAAAAAAGAGATCAATGCATAGCAGTTGCAAAGTATTCAAGAGGTATTATCGTAGATCAAAATAACGAACCTATAACTAATGTGAAAATTTATGAAGATTCAATTGAAAGTAAGATGCGTAGTATTTCAAATGCACAAGGTGAATTTGAAATACCACATGGAGTTTGTGGTGAAATTGCATTAAAATTAGTTACTCAGAATGGGGAAGTCTATACGAGAAAATATGATAAGGATCATGTATAAGAAGAAAACTAAAGGTGAATAAAATGAAACCATTACAGAGAAAAGTAGCAGTTGTGGACGGAGCAACTATATATGTAACTGAATAACTATATGTTTTTTAAGAGCGCTCTTAGAAAAGAGTGCTCTTTTTCATTAATGTAAATATTTACTTAGCATCTTTTTAAAATGATTTTTATCATAATTTACATATTGTGTAGCTGTATTTCGTATTGGATCTCCGGCATAAAATCTTTCATACAATTCGTGTCTAGATCCTAATGGACTTCCAATGATATCCCAGGTCAACTTAAATAATTTTGTGCGTTGTTCGGCATCTATATTCGTTCCTTTAAAGTACTTTTTCAATAAATCAGCTATCGGACTTTGGAAGTCATTCGAGCTCGAAGGAAGTTGAATGAACCCACCTGCTCCAATTAATTGTAAAATTTCTATTGCACGGGGATAATATTTGGAACCAAGATTCCTTGCAGTTTCGATATATTTAAAATTCGGCAAATAAGTTTTCGTTTCATTTGTAGTACCTTCAACTTCTGCAGCAATTAAAAGTGCGCGAATTGTTTCGATTTGCATAATTAATTCCCCAAGCTTCTCTTGAACATGCAAATAAGTAGTAGCACCGATCGCTTCAGCAATTTCACAAGCAATTGCAGTTATAAATTCTAGCTTTACTATTAATCGTACAATTGCTTGGTGATAAGCTAAACTACTAGAAGCTACATCTGACTTTATTGCCCATAACGCTTCAGGGTTGTTATATAGTAAGACTCGTTCCCATGGTACAAATACATTATCAAAGATTAATAGTGCATCCATTTCATCGTACTGTGAGCTAAGAGGGGAATCAACTGTAATTGAATGTGTATTCGCAAATGGTTCTCTACAAACCATATGTAATCCAGGGGAATTGGCTGCCACAATGAGAAAGTGAGCTAAATCTTTTTGAGTATCAGTCAGTTTTGCTAATGGATAGATTAATAAATCATTTGAATAAGGAGAAGCAGTACCGATCATTTTAGCACCACTTAAATAAATTCCGTCAGAAGTTTTCTTCGTAACTCTTAGTAATCCTAAGTCATTTGTATTCAACATTGATTCTGTAGATCGATTTATTTGTGGATCACGTTGAACTACGCTTAAGAATAAGTGATTATCTCTCGCTTCTTCATAATAAGATGTAATTTTATTTGGAAACTGTGCATCGAATTTTTTATAAAAATATTTTGATACGTACCAGCCAGTAAGTCTCGATCTTGCGTAATCAGATAGTCTACTCATTACACCGTCTGTAGCATAACTCCACGTTTCAAAAGCGGTTCTCCTCATTAATAATTCGTTATAGGAATTCGGAACTAAAAAGGCTGTATGAACAAATTCTTTTGTTTTCGGACTAACATATCCAACAGAATCTCTTCGTATTGGATCATCAAACAATGTAAATAAATTAGAAATGGTACTTAATGTTCCTGCAAAATGTTTGTCTGTAGTTACATCTACTTTTTGACCATAGAGCCAAACGTTACGACCATCTTGTAAGCTCTTTATATAGTAATCTTTCAAATTTTGCATATTTCCTCCTTCTAAAGACTATTCATATATTTGGACATCTTTTAATGGTGGGGAATATACGTGGAAAGTTATTACTGCTGAATCTGTAGCATTATACATTTTATGCACAGTATCTTTTTTTACTGTGAAAATATTTCCCTCTGTAAACTCTTCAATCCGCTCGCTATTATTTTCGTACGTTATATTTTGTAACGTACCATTGACTATTAGTATACATCCTACAGATATTCCATGATCGTGCACAAAGGTCTTTGCTTTGCTGGGGAAATTTAATACTAAAATCTCTACAAATTCAGATTGATAGATAATGTTTCTTCCGTATTCAAGGTTAACTGGTGAAGTAATAAAAGGAGCTATTTTATGAAGTGAAATATTTAATGATTGAATAGTGTGTATTAAATTGAACGTATCGTAGTTACATAGGTTATTAAATGCCTTTCTTATGTTATGAATCAATTGCATGTACAACTTCCTCCTAAGCATTTGCAGTGAAAGAAAGTAATCTCCTATTATATCGTGTGTAGTCGATTACATAACATTGTATTGAATAAATTCAAAAAGGTGACTGGTTTTAATTGGGTAATATTTGCTCTAGACTACATGGTAATTAATTCCTTTTTTATGGTATGCTTGAACTATAGCCCGCTTTCTATTGGAAAGGTGATGAAATAAATGGCAGTTCTTTTAGTGGAAAATCTATATCAAATGTCTATTGTTTTACTGATTTTATGTTCATTTTGTTTTTATAGATATTTAAAGAAAATAAAAAAGGAAAGAAAGCTTACAGGTTTTGAAATTACGATGTATATCGTTACGCAACTTGCGTATTTCATTTGGGCGGCAACGACTTTTCTTAAAATGTTATCAGAATAGTAATCTTAAAGTATTAGACGCTGAACAGAAAGGTGCAGGAGCATTAACGGTATAAACGTGGGCAAGGGTAATTTATCATCTATTAGGTAAATAAATTTAGTCGAAATCTAGATGGATAACAATATTACTTATAACATCTTTATAAAAAGAGAGGATATAAATGGAACAATATAAGTTAATTGTAAAAGGGCCTAAACAACTTGAGTGGGAAACAAATGAAATTAAGGACATACAGGACGATGAAATTATCGTTAAAACAATCGCAGGAGCGATAAGCATTGGGGCCGAGTTACCACAGTATAATGGATCCGATGTTACGGAAACGAATCCTTTTTATCCAAGAAAAACTGGATATGAAAGTTATGGTGAAGTGATTCAAGTTGGTAATAAAGTAACACATGTAAACGTAGGTGATAAAGTAGTTTCTTTTTATGGACATGAAACGATAGGGATAGTTAAGGGGCATAAAGTAATCCGAGTGCCTTGTTCTATACAACCTAAAGTTGCTTTATTATCTATTCTTTCGTGTGATGCTGCTAAAGGAGTATTGAAACTAAACCCGCGACATGATGAAAAAGTACTTATAACTGGAATGGGAGTTATTGGTTTGTTCGCTTGTTATTTCTTAAAATACTATGTAGGCATTGAGCACGTGGATGTTGTTGAGCCTAATAAAAATAGAAGAGATTTTGCAAAGAAGTTTGGTCCGAAAAACATATATGATTCAGAAGAGAAAATAATAGAAACATATAATTATGGTTTCGAATGTTCTGCTACAAATAGTGGGTTCCATACTTTGCAAAAAGCTCTTAAAACTAATGGTAAAATATGTATACTATCTGATGGTAATATAGAAGAACTAACATTAACTGCTAACTTTTATCAGAAAGAATTGCAAATCATTGGATCAAGTGATGGATACGATTATCAAAAGCATGCAGATTGGTTTTTTGAAGAAATAGGAAAAACACCATTTATAGAAGAGATTTTTCAACATGAAATACATTATACTTCACTCATACAATGCTTTGATGAATTGAGTTTAGGGATAATTAAACCATTAAAAGTATATGTTTCATATGAATAACGAAAAAAATGAGCAAATATTTGTCACATACCTTACAAATGTTTCGTCACATTTATGATTACTAAATGAGGAGGGACATATATGAAAATATTTGTAGCAGGTGCAACGGGTGTAATAGGACGTTCTTTATTGCCAATGTTAATAAAAAATGGGCATACAGTTTTTGCGATGATCCGTAATACTTCGCAAGTAGAAGCAATGAAAAAGGTTGGTGCCATACCAGTAATAGCTGATGTATTTAATAGAAAGGCTGTATTTTCTGTATTAGAAGAAACAAATCCCGATGTAGTTATTCATCAATTAACGTCATTATCTTCATGGGATTTTGAGGATAATGCAAAAATTAGAACAAAAGGCACTCGTAACCTTGTCGATGCAGCTAAAAATGTAGGGGTACAGAAAATAATCGCTCAAAGTATTTCATGGGCGTATGAACCAGGGGATACATTTGCGACTGAAAAAGATTCACTACATATTACTGCTTCCATGCCTCGACAAGTCACTGTTAATGGCATATTGAAATTAGAAGAAGCTGTTACTGAGTTACCTGAATCGGTAATACTTCGTTATGGCACATTATACGGACCAGGAACATGGTATGCGGAAAACGGATTAATAGCAAATCAAGTTCGTAATAATGAGATTATTGCATCAGATGGGATAATCTCGTTTATACATGTCGAAGATGCTGCAAGAGCTACTATGCTAGCCCTTAATTGGCCTTCAGGAATCGTAAATATTGTAGATAATTATCCAGCAACTAGTAAAGAATGGTTACCAATATATGCAGCAGCGATAGGGGCACCTAAGCCTAAAGTTCAAGATGGGAAAGATAGTTGGGAAAGAGGAGCTTCTAATAATAAGGCGCGTAAAGAGTATGGTTGGATACCTTTATTTCCATCATGGTCTGAAGGGTTTAACAACTTAATAGGTAAGTAAAACACAACTTTAATGGGAATGATAGTAAAATACACCATTAAAGGATTGGGTTATTATGAATATAATTTTGGAAAGTATTATATTAACTTTTACTGGAATAATTGTTTTGAAAATGACAGGTAGTGCATCTGTCAGCCAAATGACAAGAGCTGAAATCATTATAGTTGTATCAATCGGCCGTATTATTGTGGAACCTGTATTAAGTAGAAAAGTAGTCCCATCTATATTTGCGGCTATCATATTTGCAAGCATACTACTTATCATTCATTTCTTTGAATTGAAATCAAGGAAGGTGGAACAATTTCTAAATGGAAGTAGCATTATAATTGTTGAAAACGGAGAGATTGTAAAAGAGAATTTGATGCAGGCAAAAATGTCGGAGCAACAACTATATATGCAATTAAGAGAAAAAGGAATCCATGATGTAAAGAGTTTACAGCAAGTTACAGCGGAACCGAATGGTCGTATTGGTTATCAATTAATAAAAGAAGCACAACCAATAACTTTAGAAATGTTAGAAAAAGTATTAGATCGGTACAATATAAAAAGATAATTTCTCGTGAGAAAAAGCCAATACTATAACGGAAGTATTGGCTTTTTTATTTTTCTACAAATGTAAGGATTAATAAAATAGGGTGGATTTTAAACCAATCATTATAATAGATATAGGCTTATAATTGTGCTATATTCAATGGACTTATAGTGAATGTGGTAAAAAATTAATTTGGCATAGGTAGACGCAGCGTTAAAATTTATAAGTTTTTAATGTGATACTAAAAATGGATTGAAAATAAGGAGATAGATACATAATGGAATTTTGGGAATCAAGTTTTATCGAAAAACAAACGATGTGGGGATTTGAATCTACAGAATCTGCAATTTTGACAAAAGATTTTTTTCTTGAAAAGAACGTTAAAGACATATTAATTCCGGGTATTGGATATGGAAGAAATGCAAAGGTTTTTATCGATAATGATATAAATGTAACAGGTATTGAAATTTCAAAAACAGCCATTGATTTAGCAAAGCAAAATGGACTAGAAGATATTAGTATCTATCACGGTTCGGTAAATGAGATGCCTTTTAATAACAAACTGTATGATGGGATATTTAGTCATGCACTTCTTCATTTGTTGAATGAACAGGAAAGAGAGAAATTTATTGAAGATTGTTATAATCAGTTAAAACCAGGCGGATATATGGTTTTTACAACTGTTTCTCAAAAAGCCCCAATGTACGGAAAAGGAAAACAGCTGGAGCAAGACTATTATGAAATAATGGAAGGCGTAAAAATGTTCTTCTATGATTCTGAATCTATAAAACGAGATTTTAATCAATATGGATTAGTACAAGTTTCGGAAATTGATGAACCAAATAAGAACGTGGTAAATAAACCTTCAATCAATTTTTTTACGATAAAATGTAAGAGAGAACTATAATTAAAAGTTATTAAGAATGATTAAAGATGTTTATATATTGATTATGCACAAATAAAAAGGACAAGCATATAATAGAAGTACCTATTAACTTTAAGTAACCTTAACTTTCTTTAATAGGATATCTCAAAATCCCCAAAAAGAGCACTTGCGGAAACAAGTGCTCTTTTATTTTTTGTTTCATAAATATTTATAGTTGCAAATTTCGTGCAATAAAAATAAATCTGAGAGAAATAATCATATCTTTATTATACGATTATTTTTGAACTACAAACGTTATAGCATTTGTTTTTAATTGAATGTGTCTTTCATCACGAACTATATTATAAGCTAATTCTTTTATTTCAACTTTTACTTCTTTCCATCCTTTATAAATGCTTTTTAATAGACGTATTATTTCTTCGGTTGGGAGATTAATTTCAATTAAAGCTTCTAATTCTTCATTCGTTTTTAAATCAATTTCTTGTATGTTAGAGTTAATAATCAAACAATTAATACCGCCGTTTTTTGTCCCTTTTTTCATAGAATGAAGCACGTTTTTAAAATTTTCTTCTGATTTGACATGTTCTAAACTTGATACTGCAACGATATAATCATAAGCGTTAGAGTCAATATGATAGTTTTCAATTGCTGCTTGTTCTGTTTTTATAACCTCGAATACATCATGTTCTTTGCTATAAGTTTGTAGCTTTGTTAAAGCGGAATTAAGTAAATCAACACATGTAACAGTGCCGCTAGTATTTCTTAACTTTTGTGCAATTGGAATGCTATTTCTACCGACGCCAGAGCCAAGATCAAGTACTTGCAAGTTGTTTTGTCCTTCAAAGTGATCCATCAAGTCCATAACTGTTTTAACCGGTTTGTACAGCCAAGAGCCAATTTCAAATAGTTTATATTGTTCATAGCAAAGGTCGTGATATTTCTTTTCTTCTTGTCTTATGTAATCGATACGGTTCACATTGTTTCAACTCCAATATTTTTATTGCAAAATTCATATGTAGGACAACCTTTTATATTTGTTTGAATTCGAAAAATACCACCAGCATGTGGATACTCTTTTAATTCGTCATCCGTCATTCTTGTTCTGGCTGTTGTAACATATAAATCTGTTAAATTAGGTCCTCCAAATGTACATGATGTTACATATAAAGCTGGAATTGGAATATTTAATATTTGTTCTCCAGTAGATGGATTCCATCTAGTTATTTTTGAACCTCCCCAATGTGCAATCCATAAACAACCTTCTTCGTCAATTGTCATACCATCAGGTAGACCATCATTTTCAGAGAAAATGATTACATCACTTGGATTATGAATTTCTCCAGTACGTATATTATATTGATAGCGAACCACTTTTTTAGTAGGTGTATCTATAAAGTAAAAGTATGTATGATCAGGTGACCAAGCAATTCCATTTGATGTATTTACATGTGAAACTTTTTTCTCTACACTTAAATTATGATGTAAACAATACAAGGAACCTGCAGCATTCATACCGTATGTATCTGTAGAACCTGCCCAGAAACGACCAGCTGGATCACATTTTCCATCATTGAAACGATTTTCTATTAAATGTGGTTCAGGGTCAAAAATATGTGTCAGTTTCTCGGTATTTACATTAATAGAATAAAAGCCTTTTTCCATAGCTAAGAGTAGTACATCCTCTAAATATGGAACAACACAGCCAATTTGTTGATTGAGAGCAATTACTCGGTTCGTATTAGCGGTAGGATTGTATATGCATAATTTTCTCTCTATAATATCAACCCAATATAAAAGTTGCTTTTTTCCATCCCAACATGGTCCTTCAGCTAAACTTGCTTTAGCATCTAAAACTAATTCTATATTACTGAACAAGATGTTCACCTCGCGTTATAAGATATTAATATAATTCGATAAGAATAGAGGTAAACCTTTTAGTCAAAGGATATTAAAATTTATACTGTAGAAAAATGACCTTCTCACAAGTGATTAAAAAAGTGTATAAACAAGGAGAGGAAAATGCATATGATGTTTTATGAGATTGTTTGCTTTTCTTGTAAGAATATATTTCGTGTTTACGAAGGCAGTGAAAAATATAAGCGATTTAAAGAGAAACCAAACGGGGTATATTGTTGTGATGAGTGTAGTCATAAAATTCAATTAGAAGCGATAAAGAATTTTTTTAGGTAATTATATGTTTTTAATTCGGAAAAGTTTGACAATAAAAGTGTTATAAATTATCATATTAAAAAACTAATATTTAAAATGGCATGGAAGAGAAGAGTAGTTAAGAAAGAATACGTACAGAGAGCTCTGGTAGCTGAGAAAGAGCGGTATACATCTTAACGAAAAAAGACTTGGAGCTGCGCAAGGAACTAATTTATTTAGGGATGGTGTGACGGATTCTCCCGTTATAGAGATAGGGTATAAGCATATTTTGCCGTACCTGAAGAGGTTAATATGGTGACATATTAACAAACTGAGGTGGTACCGCGAAGCTAACAACTCTCGTCCTCAAGATGAATAATCTTGGGGGTGGGAGTTTTTTTATTGCATAAAACTGAAAATGCGAAAACAAAAAAATAATCGAGGTGAGTAATATATGCATTGGGCGTATGAAGTAGCACATGAATTAATTAGGAAACATCCAAATAAAGAAACGTTTGTTTGTGCATCAGGAATTAGTCCGTCAGGTTCTGTTCATATTGGGAATTTTCGTGAAATCGTAACGACTTATTTCGTAGTAAGAGCACTTCAAGATTTAGGGAAAAAGACTCGTTTTATATTTTCGTGGGATGATTATGATAGGTTTAGAAAAGTTCCCCAAAATATTGATCCTTCTTTTGCGAAGTATATTGGTATGCCATACTGTGATATTCCAGATCCGTATGGATGTTATAACTCGTATGCGGAGCATTTTGAAAAAGAGTTTGAAAAATCGCTTCAAGCATTTGGAATTGAAGTAGAATTTATTTATCAACATGATGAATATAGAAGCGGAAGGTATAACAAAAATATTTTAGAGGCTTTGTATAAACGAAAAGAAATATATGATATTTTAATGGACTTTAAAACTGGAGAGTGTAGTGAAGAAGAGCGAAACAATTTTTATCCAGCTGCATTATATTGTGAGAGGTGTGGAAAAGATACAACAACTATTACATATTTTGATGAAGTATTAAAAACAGTCCGGTATGAATGTGAATGCGGAAATGAAAAAGAATTATCCGTATTAAATACAAATAAAATGAAACTAAACTGGAAAATCGATTGGCCGATGAGATGGATGATAGAGGATGTTATTTTTGAACCGGGTGGAAGAGATCATTCATCAGAAACGGGTAGTTATAATGTATCAAAAGAAATTGCAAGGAAAATATTCAATCGTGAAGCGCCTCATTACGTTGCTTACGATTTCATTGGTATTAAAGGAAATCATGAAAAAATGTCTAGCTCTTCAGGGAATAGTATTACACCAAGCGATTTATTGAAAGTGTATATACCAGAAGTAATTCTCTTTATGTTTGCAAAATACAAACCAGGCGCTGCTTTTCATATTGGGTTGGATGAAGATGTGATTCGCAATTATACAGAATATGAACGATTGAAAGATAGTTATGAAAATAAAATGCTCAAAAATGAAGATTTATTTGATGCAATTAAACTATCTATAGTTGATAGCGAGTTTAAAGAATATCCGAGATTTAATCAAGTAGCAGGAACGTTACCATTATTAAATTTTGATTCAACTATTTTACAGGGGATATTAAAGAAAATAGATAGGAGTTATGCATTAGATGAAATGAGAGTGATAAGTAATCGCGCAGAGTATTGGATAAGAAACTTTCAATCTGAAAAATTAATCGCGGTAAATCAGGAGAAAAATGCTGAGTTTTACTACACATTAGATGAAAGGCAGAAAGAATGGCTAGTAGAAGTTTGTAAAATACTTCGTTCTATTAAAGATTACTCTAACTTAATGGAGCAATTATATACGATTTGTCATCATGAAAATAAAAAAATAATGAAAGAAAATCAAAAACAATTATTCACTATTATATATAAGCTCATTATGAATCAATCAAATGGTCCTCGTATACCATTATTAATACATGTAGTAGGCATAGAAAAATTCATCACACTATTAGATTTCTAAAACACATTTAAAAGCAACGTAAGTACCAAAATTTCTAAGTACTTGCGTTGCAAATTTTACTATCGTGAATACATTTTCGGACATTCATCACCACTTGGTTCATAAAAACAATGGCTTTTAAACTGTCCTACAAATGGCTGATTATACCATTCAGGTGGACAAGCTCCAACTGGACGGAAATACCAAAGAGCCCATCGTGCAGGCCAGCGCCATTGACCTTGTAAAACTTTTCGTGCGATTTCTTTTTCTGATTCACGAGCGCGTTGATAAAAATATCCATATTGTACTGCTTCAAATCCGCCGGGGCTTTGATATACAGCGTCTCGTACGGTACGGAGTTGTTTAAAATCTAAGCAATCACAAAATACACGGTTTACTACAACGCATCCAACTAACTCCTCACCTTGGCGACCTTCGCCTTCAGCTTCAGCACGAATTAATCGAGCTAGTAAATCAACATCACTTTCGTTGTATGGAATAAGGGGCATAGTGATACCACCTTTCTGTTATAGTAAAGAGTGTATGTTATAAAACAATCTGCGTGCTTTTTTACTTAAAAATAACATTTAATTTTAAGAGGAGCTTGTATAAAAAAAGCTAATTAGTAATAGTAGATAAATATAAAAGGGAGAGGTATTATGTATCGAATTCATAAAGACCATATTATTTACGCGATGTCATCAGAGAATAAACCATGTATGGTGTAGTTTTGAAATAAAGTTGCGATGCTGTATCTCTTTAATCAAAGAATTGTAAATATATGATCAAACTTTTTTATAAAACAGAAACCTGCTGGATAAGAAACCATTTGGATTAAACTTTTTTCAAAATGGTTTCTTTTTATTCAACATAGAATACGGTTTAACACAATATTTTTAATCAAACTTTATTTTAAAGCCACACATTGCTTTTTCTTATGGTGAATTTGTTTCTTAGTTATTTCCTGCATTTTATATCATTCACCAATCATGTAATGTTAAGGGAGATGACAAAAGAAAGGAAAGATGTACAAATGAGTATAGTAAAAAACGGAACATTGCAAGTAATTGGAGCAAGCATCTATTATGAGGTGCGTGGCTCGGGTCCAATTCTTCTTTTGATTCATGGTGGGGGTGGTGATGCCGACAAGTTCCATAATATTGCCGACCATCTTGCTAAATGGTATACCGTTGTTACTTACGATCGTCGTGGTCATTCCCGTAGCAATCTCGTCAATAAAACTGAGGATTACCATGTGCAAACACATAGTGAAGACGCTCACCGGCTGCTAGCCAATTTGACCAATGAACCGGCTTATATATTCGGAAGTAGTTCTGGTGCTGTCATCGGACTTGATTTGTGTATACGCCATCCTGGGCAGGTACAGTTACTAATCCCACACGAACCGGTTTTATTACAACTTTTACCTGAAAATGAGTTGAAGCAGGCTATAAATTTCATGGAAGACCTTAAAGGGAATCATAAAAGTGAGGTCATGAAGTTATTGTCAAATATCGATGATAGCAATTCCGGACTATCGAAGGATATGCTAACAAAGCGACTACTCGGCAATTCGATTTATTTCACTGAGTATGAAATCCCGGGAATTCTCAGCTATACTTTAAACATCGATGCATTAAAGCACTCATTAAAACCTGCATCGATACAGGTACGTCCAGCCGGTGGAAGTATTTCACGAGAATTTTTTCCTTACCATTGCGCATTCAACTTGGCAGAACACCTCGGAACAGAATTCGCAGAGTTTCCAGGAAACCATGTGGGCTATAACACAGTGCATCATAAAGAGTTTGCTGAGAGGTTACACGACATTCTTGAGAATTAATCCGGAAACGTATCAATCGGTAGTGTATGAGCACACCAAAGAGTTATAAGACACTTCGTAATTTAGGGTTTTGTCTTTATGTCTAAATTATAATACGATGCATGTTGTTTAAGAAAAGGGCGCGTTTGTTGAAGAATAAAGATAGAAAATGACCAAACTTTTTATAGTATAGAAACTTAAATTTGTTAGATAAGAATTCATTTTGATCAATCTTGATATGCTCCCTATTAGGTAGACAGATAAAAAATAAAAATCTGTTATCTAAGGGGAGTATTTTTTATGGCTAGAATGAAATATTCTAAAGCTGAAAAATTGGCGATTTT
>NZ_JAKUFX010000066.1:0-31587 GCF_022663635.1 Bacillus cereus group sp. BfR-BA-01356
GAATCGAGAGATTCATAAGAAAACGTCATCCTTTCTAGTCTAGCTTTTTTAGAAAGAATAACGTTTTTTTACACTTGGGGGTAGTGAAGATTTTTAAGTTGATGGGCATGTAGTCCCTAACCTAATAATACACGAACGAGTTGAATGATTGTTTCATTCTCTACTTTGTAATAAATTTCCAATCCTTTTCTTTCACTAGAAACGATTTTAGCGCTTTTTAATTTTGCTAAATGCTGTGAAATTGTAGATTGTGGCATGTTTAAGCCAGTATACATTGTAGAAACGTTGCTTGGACCGCGCTCGATTAATCCTTTTACGATACATAAACGAACAGGATGAGCTAGCACTTTTAATAACTCTGCATTACTTTCATATAGTTCTAATTCTTTTTGAAAGGTTTCTAACATGTTCTTTTCCACCTCCGTGTGAGCTATTATACCATACTATACATACCAAAAATTTAAAGAAAATAGTTGTTGCAGAAAAAAAGTCCTAAAGTAAAGAAATTGTAAGAAAAGAGACCCGGATGTAAATAAAATAGGTAAATTAGCATGTTTTTGTAAAATGACATTTTTGGGTGAAAATTTCGATGCGTTTTAAAAATTGAAAGATATAGATATATTTGTAACACAATTTTATCATGATTTTCTTATTCTTTCAAATGAATATACGAAATTTTTAAAATAATATGACAAAGGAATTATAATGATATATATAGAATATAAAACAGGTTAAAAGAAAAGAAGCTGAATGTCATTCGCTTCTTTATGGTGATAATGAAATATTTGATTACGGCTGATAAATCTTAGGATGATCAAGTCATTAGTCATTTATTCTAAAATTCATCTTTTAGCAACGTTAAAAATCTGTGATTCCATATGTTCTCATAAAAATCAATTGTCTCTTTTGCGGACATAAAAGGATTATTCAACGTAGAGGTTGTTTTCTGTCCCATAAAGTTTTCGTATCCTAGTCCGTGGGCAAACTTAATCGTTGCATCCATACAGTACTCTGTTTGGGCGCCACAAAATTCAATGCGATTTACAGATAATTGATCTAAAATTTCTTTTAAGTTTGTTTTATAAAATGAATTTGCATGTGTTTTTCTTACAAAAAAATCTTGTTCTTGAACATCTAGATCGGTATGAATAGCCCAAAGTTCTTTCTCGGGTACTAAATCATCATCACAATGTTGAACAAAAAGGATTGGTTTATTTAATTTTCTATATGAAGAAATTCTTTTATTTACTTTTGTTAGTAAGTTCTGTAAATCAAATAAATGCTCCTCGCTATAACATACGCCATTTTGTAAATCGATAACGATTAAAATATCTGCACAAGTATCCATTATTTTCACCCCTTTTTATTTCTTAATATATCAATTAATCCATTATTTAGAAATAGATGATATACTTTTATTTTTTATGGACTATAAGAAAAGAAGAAATTCAAATGAATATAACTAAACCGCATAAAAAGAAGATATGAAAACCTAATCTCATATCTTCTTTTTCTCTATGCATTTACAGGTTCTTCTACATAAGAAAGGGCATTTTCAAAATCGGATATTAAATCGTTAACATTTTCAAGACCGACTGATAACCGAAGTAATGAATTAGAGATTCCTCTTTTATCACGAGCTTCTTGCGACAGTGCTGCATGTGACATTTTTGCTGGATAAGAAAGAATTGACTCTACAGCTCCTAAACTAACTGCAAAAACAGGTAATTTTACTTTTGATAAAAATTTGCGGAGTGCATCTTCTGACTGCAAAGTAAACGATAAGACCGCTCCAGCTGATGTTGCTTGAGATTGTTGAATATCAAATCCGAGATGAGTTTGTAATCCCGGATAATAGACATTTTTTACTTTAGAGTGCTCTTGTAAATAATGTGCGATTTTATTGGCATTTTTAGCTGAATGTTCGAGGCGTACATGCAATGTTTTTAGACCGCGAAGTACGAGAGAACAATCTTGAGGTCCTAAAATAGCACCGAATGCATTTTGTAAAAATCCAAGCTTTTGAGCGAGTTCTGAATCTTTTACTACTGCTAATCCGGCAGTAACATCACTATGACCAGCAATAAATTTTGTAGCACTATGAAGAACGACATCAGCTCCAAGTTCAAGTGGTTTTTGGAATAGTGGTGTCAAAAATGTATTATCAACAAAAGTAAGAGCGCCAATAGATTTTGCGAGTTTAGAAACCTCGCGAATATCTGTCACTTTTAAAAGTGGGTTAGAAGGTGTTTCTACATAAAAGAGCTTTGTATTTGGTTTAATGTTTTGTTTTATTTCTTCTAAATTGGTCATATCAATAAATGTATGTGAAACACCGTAACGGGAGAGTACCTCAGTTATCACTCGGTAAGTGCCTCCGTACACATCTTCTGAAATGAGTACGTGATCACCTTGTGAAAGAAGGAGGAATGCAGTGGAAATCGCTGCAATGCCTGATGCAAAGGCGAATCCTTTTGTTCCGCCTTCTAATAAAGCAATGATATCTTCAAGAGCTTCACGAGTTGGATTTCCTGACCTGCTATAGTCATATTTTCCGAACGTATCTACATCAAACTGGTGAAAAGTTGATGTATTATAAATAGGAACGTTCACAGCGCCTGTTTGCGAGTCGTGTTTATATTGGTTGTGTAGTAAGAGTGTATCTATAGAATAGCTCATATTCTTACACCTTCTTTTACGAGTTTAATGGCTTGCTTTAAGTCTTGAATTAAATCGTTACTATTTTCAATGCCAACTGAGAATCGAAGAAGACGATTGCATACGCCGTTTGCTGTTCTAATTTCTTCAGGAATATCAGCATGTGTTTGCGTTGCTGGATAAGTCATTAAACTTTCTACACCACCAAGACTTTCGGCAAATGTAATTAAGGATAAAGATTGTAAGAATGGATTAATCCAAGCTTCATCTTTAAGGCGGAATGAGATCATGCCACCTCTTCCTGGATAAAATACATCTGTCACCCCGTCCTCATCATTTAAATACGCAACAACTGCTTTCGCATTTTCTTCATGTTGCCTCATGCGAAGCGCTAACGTTTTCATACCGCGAATTAATAACCATGAGTCAAATGGGCTTAAAACTGCACCTGATGCATTATGATAATGAGCGATTTCCTCGCAAAGTTCCTTTCCTTTTGCAACGACAAGCCCGCTTAGTACATCGTTATGTCCCCCTAAATATTTCGTTGCGCTATGAAGTACAATGTCAGCACCTTCTGTTAATGGTTGCTGTATATAAGGTGTGTAGAAAGTGTTGTCTACAATAAGAAGTAGTCCTTTCCTTTTCGCTACAGTTGCGACAGCAGCAATATCAGTAACTTGCATTAATGGATTAGTTGGAGTTTCTATGAAAATAGCCTTCGTTTCAGTTGTGATAGCTTGCTCAATTTGTTTAATAGACTGTGTATTTACGTATCTACATCGAACATTCCACTTTTTTTCATGCTCAGAAAATAATCGATACGTTCCCCCGTATAAATCTTCAGATACAATAAGTTCGTCTCCAGAGCGGAATAGAGAAAGGACGAGGAGAACAGCCGCCATCCCTGAACTACAGGCATAACCTTGTTCGCCATATTCTAAGTCTGCAATCGCCTGTTCTAAAAGACCGCGAGTTGGATTGCCAGTTCGTGAATAGTCAAAGCCAGTAGATTTACCAATTCCTTCGTGACGATAAGCGGTTGAGAAATAAACTGGTGGATTAACCGTTCCAGTTGTAGTTTCACTGCGATTTCCGATTTGTGCTAGTTTTGTTTCGATTGTTGACATGTGAAAATTCCTCCTTTTTAAATTGAAACATTAAGTGAATATAAAATAAAAAAAGCCTTCTAAGAAGAAGGCTTTCGGTTTGAATAGAGTCTTCTTCTCATCTGTCAAATCTTTCACAATTTGCTGGAATTAGCACCTTATTAACAAAATGTTAATGGTTGCTGAGGCGTCACAGGGCCAGTCCCTCTACCTCTCTAGATAAGAATGTTCGTATGAAATTTTTATTATGTTTTTAACTTTACAATAAAATATAACTGAATTGCAACTTTATTTTAAATAATTTTTATTTTTCCGCAAGTGTCATTGACTTTTACTTTTGTGCATGCTAAATTTATTAAAAAATTAACAAACATTGTTAAAAGGGGAACGCATTTCCTTTTAGCTACATAAATAAAATAATAAAGACAACTCTTATTGAGAGCGGTGGAGGGAAAGGCCCTGTGAAACCCGGCAACCTTCAAACGAAATGTTTGAAACGGTGCTAATACCTGCAAAACGAATGTTTTGCATAATAAGAGGAGGAACGATTATGTCCCCCTCTTCAAAGTGAAGAGGGGGTTTTTATATTGATAGAAATGAGGGAGAGTCGTGAAATTACTAGATTTATTATCAAAAGGAATTGTAATAGGTGATGGTGCGGTTGGGACGTTATTGCATTCACATGGTTTGCAAAGTAGCTTTGAAGAATTGAATGTATCTGATCCAGACTTAATTATATCGATTCATAAACAATATGTAGCTGCTGGAGCAGATGTAATTCAAACGAATACGTATGGAGCAAATGAGGCGAAATTACGTATGTATGGTTTAGAAAATCAAGTTACAGAAATTAATAGAGCGGCAGTAAAACTGGCGAAAGCATCTGTGACAGATAAAAATGCAATTTTAGGAACAATTGGTGGTATGAAACATATCGGAGCTGTTACAACGACTGATATGGAAAGAGAGTTTATGTTACTTGAACAGGCAGGGACTTTACTAGAAGAACAGGTTGATGGATTACTATTAGAAACTTTTTACGATGAATTTGAATTACTTCATGCCGTTAAAGTATTGCGTAAGCAAACGAATATTCCAATTGTTGCGCAATTAGCGTTACATGAAGCAGGTACGACTCAAAATGGAAATGATGTCAATGAAATATTAAAGCAACTTATAGATTACGGTGCAAATGTTGTTGGGTTGAATTGTCAACTAGGGCCGCTTCATATGACGGAAGCTTTCAAAATGATATCGATTCCTCAAAATGGCTATTTATCAGCATACCCAAATGCAGGCCTCCCGAATTATGTGGATGGACGTTACGTATATGAGGGAAGCCCAGCTTATTTTGAAGCGATGACACCGAGATTAATAGAGCAAGGTATGCGGTTATTGGGTGGTTGTTGTGGTACGACTCCAGAACATATTCAAAGTATGAAGCGCGCTGTTGCGAATATTACCCCTGTAATAGAAAAAGACACGATTCAAAGGCCGAAAGTCGTTCATACGCATGAGAAACGTTCGAAGGCTCACGTCACTCTAGCAGAGAAAGCGAAAAAACAAACGACAGTTGTAGTGGAATTAGATCCACCGAAAACGTTAGATACACAGCGTTTTTTTGAAGGAGCAAGAGCGTTAAAAAGAGCGGGAGCAGATGCTATTACTCTAGCAGATAATTCATTAGCATCGCCTCGTGTTTCTAATATGGCGATGGGTGCGTTATTAACGAAGCATGATATCCCAGTATTGACGCATTTAACGTGTAGAGATCATAACGTCATTGGACTACAATCTCATTTGTTAGGTTTATCGGCGTTAGGGATGGAAGAAGTGTTAGCTTTAACTGGTGATCCAGCGCGCGTTGGTGATTTTCCCGGTGCCACTTCTGTATATGATTTATCCTCTATTGAGCTTATTAAAATGATTAAAGAAATGAACGATGGACGTTCAATTTTAGGGAAATCAATTGGACCGGCGACAAGGTTTTCTGTAGGCGGCGCATTTAATCCTCACGTGAGGCACTTAAAAGCAGCGGTTAAGCGAATGGAACGAAAAATAGATGCTGGAGCGGAGTATTTTTTAACTCAGCCAATTTACGATATCAAGTTAATTGAAGAAGTGTATGAAGCGACAAAGCATTTGGAACAACCTATTTTTATTGGAATTATGCCGTTAGTAAGTAAGCGGAATGCAGATTTTCTTCATTTTGAGGTGCCGGGTATTACTCTTCCTGAAGAAATAAGAGAGAGAATGGATGGACATGAAACGAAAGAGGCAGCAATTGAGGAAGGGATCCGCATTTCACAAGAATTGGTCGACGCAGCGATGCAATATTTTAATGGTATTTATCTTATTACACCATTTTTAAAGTATGAAATTACAGAACATCTTGTTAAATATGTAAGAGAAAAGCAAGAAGTGAAAGAAGGTATTAATTGATGAAGTGTATAGAAGAAAAATTAAAAAATAGCATTTTAATATTAGATGGTGCAATGGGGACAATGATTCAGCAAGAGGATTTAACTGCTGAAGATTTCGGAGGAGAAGAGTACGAGGGCTGTAATGAATATTTAGTGGAAACAAGACCAGACGTTATTTTAAAGATTCATAAAGCTTATATTGAAGCTGGAGCGGATATTATTGAAACAAATACATTTGGGGCAACGAATATTGTACTAAGTGATTATGATCTGTCTCATTTAGATGAAGAACTAAATGAAAAGGCAGCACTTTTGGCGAAGCAAGCTGTTAAAGAAAGCGGGAAGGAAGTATATGTTGCGGGAGCGATGGGACCAACAACGAAAGCAATTAGTGTTACAGGTGGTGTGACTTTTGAAGAATTGATTGAGGCTTATACAAGGCAGGCACGAGGATTATTAAAAGGAGCAGTTGATGTATTACTCGTTGAGACGAGTCAAGATATGCGTAACGTGAAAGCAGCTTATATTGGAATTCAAGCCGCTTTTGAAGAACTGAAAAAAACGGTTCCTATTATGATTTCAGGAACGATTGAGCCAATGGGAACGACTCTGGCTGGGCAAACAATTGAAGCTTTTTATTTATCAGTAGAACATATGAAACCATTATCTGTTGGGTTAAACTGTGCGACTGGTCCGGAGTTTATGAGGGACCATATTCGTTCACTATCTGATTTATCGGAGTGTTACATTTCTTGTTATCCAAATGCAGGTCTTCCTGATGAAGATGGACATTACCATGAATCTCCATCTTCTCTTGCTGAAAAGGTGAAGCGATTTGCTGAAGAAGGATGGGTTAATATTATTGGTGGTTGTTGTGGCACGACACCAGAACATATAAAAGCAATGAAATCCGCGCTAGCATCTCTTAGGCCTCGTGACCATCATGAGAGAGAAGGACATGGAATTAGTGGATTAGAAGCACTGCAATATGATGAGTCTATGAGACCGTTATTTGTAGGTGAAAGAACGAATGTTATTGGGTCACGTAAATTTAAACGCTTAGTAGCAGAAGGGAAATTTGAAGAGGCTGCTGAAGTGGCAAGAGCGCAAGTGAAGAAAAATGCTCATATTATTGACATTTGTATGGCAGATCCTGATCGCGATGAAATAGAAGATATGGAAAACTTCTTAGCAGAAGTTACGAAAGTTTTAAAAGTACCGATTATGATTGATTCAACAGATGAAAATGTGATGGAGCGAGCTCTTACTTATATTCAAGGAAAAGCTGTTATTAATTCAATTAATTTAGAAGATGGAGAAGAACGATTTAAAAAAGTGACACCGCTTCTTCAGAAGTATGGTGCCGCTATAGTTGTAGGAACAATTGATGAAGACGGTATGGCGGTTAGTGCGGAACGAAAGATAGAAATTGCGAAAAGAAGCTATGAATTACTTACAAAGAAGTATGGGATACGCCCGTCAGATATTATTTTTGATGCACTTGTGTTTCCAGTAGGGACAGGTGATGAAGAATATATTGGCTCAGCGGCAGCGACTATAGAAGGAATTCGCCTTATTAAAGAAGCGTTACCAGAGTGTTTAACGATTTTAGGTGTAAGTAACATATCATTTGGTTTACCACCGGCTGGACGTGAAGTATTAAATTCAGTTTTTTTATACCATGCTACGAAAGCAGGATTAGATTACGCGATTGTGAATACGGAAAAATTAGAACGCTATGCGTCGATTCCAGAGGAAGAAAAACGCCTTGCAGATGCCTTACTGTTTGAAACGACGAAAGAGACGTTAGAAGAATTTACAAACTTTTACCGAGTTGCTAAAAAGAAAGATGTCGTTGTGCAAGAAACGTTAACGCTTGATGAAAGACTAGCAAATTATATTGTAGAAGGTACGAAACAAGGATTACACGAGGATTTAAGTCTTGCACTTGAAGAAGGAAGAAAACCTCTTGATATTATTAACGGTCCGCTTATGACAGGGATGGACGAGGTAGGACGACTATTTAATAATAATGAACTTATTGTTGCTGAAGTATTGCAAAGTGCCGAAAGTATGAAAGCCGCTGTAAGCTATTTAGAGCCACATATGGAATCTAGTGATAGTGCGAAAAAAGGGAAAGTATTGTTAGCAACTGTAAAAGGTGACGTGCATGATATTGGGAAAAATCTCGTTGAAATTATTTTAGCGAATAACGGATATGAGATTATTAATTTAGGAATTAATGTACGTTCGGATCGAATTGTTCAAGAAGTACAAGAAAAGAAGCCGGACATTATAGGCCTTTCAGGTTTATTAGTAAAATCAGCGCAACAAATGGTAACGACTGCTGAAGATTTAAAAGCGGCAAATATTGATGTGCCCATTGTTGTAGGTGGTGCAGCGTTAACGAGAAAGTTTACAGATAATCGGATTTCACCATCATATAAAGGACTCGTTTGTTATGCGAGTGATGCGATGACGGGGCTCGATATTATTAATAAGCTTCAAAAAGAAGAAGAGCGTGAGAAGATGAAGCAGGATAAAAAAGAACGTCATCTTCATATCGTAAAAAAAGAGGAGAAGAAAGTAGAAATTCCAGCAGTAATTGAGCCATTACCAAAATCAGAGGTTATGGTGCCTGATTCAACAAAACGAATTGTATTACGAGATGTTCCCGCCCTTCATCTCGCACCATTTCTGAATAGACAAATGCTACTTGGGCATCACCTTGGATTAAAAGGAAATGTGAAGAAGCTTTTGAAAGAGGGAGATAAGAGAGCACATGAATTAAATGATTTAATAGATGAATTATTGCAGGAAGGACAATCTTGGTTAAAGCCGAAAGCAGTGTATCAATTTTTCCCAGCGCAAAGCGACGGACAAAACATTGTAATATATGATCCAGAAGATCATACGCGTGTTATAGAGCGTTTCACATTCCCTAGACAAGGAAAGGCTCCCTATCGTACTTTAGGTGATTATTTGCGCCCAATAGGAGATGAGATGGACTATGTTGCTTTCTTATCTGTTACGGTTGGGGAAGGAGTTCGGGATATTGCTGAAGAGTTGAAGGCGAAAGGTGATTACCTACGTAGTCATGCCATTCAATCGTTAGCGCTTGAATTAGCGGAAGGACTTGCTGAAAAAACACATATGCTCATTCGTGACCGCTGGGGCATTCCGGACTCACCTGAACTGACGATGGAAGAACGTTTCCGTACGAAATATAGAGGAATACGAGTGTCATTTGGTTATCCGGCGTGTCCAGAACTTGCAGATCAAGAAAAGCTATTTCGCTTAATTCATCCAGAGGAAATAGGTATTTCATTAACAGAAGGATTCATGATGGAGCCAGAAGCGTCCGTAACGGCTATGGTATTTTCTCACCCTGAGGCAAGATATTTTAGTGTATTATAGTCTAGAAGGGGGAGACGTATGAAGAAAATAGTCTTTACAGGTGGCGGTTCGGCAGGACATGTAACACCTAATTTAGCCATTATCCCATATTTACAGGAAGACAACTGGGATATCTCTTATATTGGTTCTCACCAAGGTATTGAGAAAACGATTATAGAAAAGGAAGGCATTCCCTACTATAGTATTTCGAGTGGAAAGCTACGTCGTTATTTTGATTTAAAAAATATAAAAGATCCTTTTCTTGTAATGAAGGGGGTTATGGATGCGTATGTAAGAATTCGAAAACTAAAACCAGATGTGATTTTTTCAAAAGGCGGTTTCGTATCTGTACCAGTCGTAATTGGAGGATGGCTAAATAGAGTACCAGTTTTATTACATGAATCTGATATGACGCCAGGACTAGCAAACAAAATTGCGCTTCGTTTTGCTTCGAAAATATTTGTTACATTTGAAGAAGCTGCGAAACATTTACCGAAAGAAAAAGTAATTTATACAGGATCTCCTGTACGTGAAGAAGTACTAAAGGGAAATCGTGAAAAAGGTTTAGCATTTTTAGGCTTTTCACGTAAAAAGCCAGTTATTACAATCATGGGAGGAAGTTTGGGCGCAAAAAAAATTAATGAAACGGTTCGATCCGCGTTACCAGAACTTCTGAAAAAATATCAAATTGTTCACCTTTGCGGAAAAGGTAACCTTGATGAAAGTTTACAAAATAAAGAAGGATATAGACAATTTGAATATGTACATGGAGAACTGCCAGATATATTAGCGGTAACAGATTTTGTTATTTCACGCGCGGGCTCCAACGCAATTTTTGAATTTTTAACATTACAAAAGCCGATGGTTTTAATTCCATTATCGAAATTTGCAAGCCGTGGAGATCAAATATTAAATGCAGAGTCCTTTGAAAGACAAGGATATGCTTCCGTATTATATGAAGAAGATGTAAATGTAAAATCTCTTATAAAGTATGTCGAAGAATTAAGTCAAAATAATGAGAAGTATAAAACAGCACTAAAAAAATATAATGGAAAAGAAGCAATTAAAACAATCATTCAAAATATTTCAGAGGCATGATGAAACAATCATGCCTCTTTTAGTAGGGTGAAAGATTCCAAGAATTGATATTTTTATGTTACAATAAAGTGAAACTTTAATCAGTTGGGTGCATCCCACATCTAACTTCTTTACTGTTACTGAATTTTGAGGAGGGAGTCTTACTGCCCTCAAATAGCGGGATAACAAATGGGTTAATAGGGAAATTCCAATTAATGAGGCGTGAAAATACGAATGGATTAGGAGTGACTGTGTTGGAGCTAAGTCTCTATGAAAATACTGCACTTATTATATGCTTTGTGTTGTACGTTGGTAGTGTTATTGTTTATATTTCAAGGAAATTTTCGCAAGAAAGAGAGCTTGAAAAGTCAGAGATAACAGCTGAACTAGAAATGTTAGCTGATGAAAGTTATAAAAAACAAAAAATAAAAGAAGACCATGAAGCATCCCATCATTTAAACGCAAATAAGTTTTAAAGATGGGGATTTTTTTTGAAGTTGTTCTTTATTGTAGCTATAACAAATAACGCTAAAAAGGAGTTTCCCCATACATAATGAAGGAGTGTATATAAATGAATTTTTATATCGCCTCAGGTTTCCAAAATAAACATCTTGTACGTTCCGTAGCAAATGAACTGAAACATGCAGGATGGCACCATACATATGATTGGACCAAAAATGAAAGAGCAGCTAATGAAGAACAATTAAGAGAAATTGGTCAGGCAGAACAAAATGCTGTAAAAGAAGCGGATGTATTTTTACTTATATTAGATGGCGGAAACGGGAGCCATACAGAGTTTGGAATGGCGATTGCACTAGAGAAAACGATATATGTATATCATGCAGGAAACCCGCTCCAAACAACGTTCTATCACTTGCCAGAAATAAATATTTTTGAAGGAGATGTAGCTGAGTTTGCATCTTATGTTATAAATCATGTGAAATAATAGTAACTACCTAAAAGGTTATAAAAGTGATCTTTTGGGTACAGTGATGATAAGAAACGTATATAAAGGAGTACATAATATGAAATTAGAAAATGGATGGGAAACGAGCTTTTTAGAAGTCGTACAAAATAGTGAATTTAAGAAAGAGGCACTTCTTAGTCAATTGCTTTGTCAGGATAGTGAAGAAGTAGAAGAGCTTGTGGATGATTACGGCTACGAAGAACTTGTTGAACGTGAACATGATGATGAGTTAGCTGAAATCTTAGGAGAAGAACTTTTTAGTGAGATGGAACGCCAAGTATTCTTATCTTCAAACCCAGAAGAAAAATTGATTTCATTCGTCAATGGATTAGGTTTTCATGTGTTAGATTGGATCGTTCTTCTTGAAACAGAATTTGGTATTGATAGTGCAAACTTTGCATCAGATGCTGTGAAGGTGTTAGAAAAGCGTTTCAGACAGTTTCCATACATAGAGGACAAGACAATTTTTGATATGACATTTGGAGAATCGATGGATGTATTAGAATCTGTTACAGGATTACAACTAAAGGAAAAGATGAACGTATAATGAAAAAAGAACGTGATTGGATCACGTTCTTTTTTTACATAATAATAATTTTATCATCTAGTTTTGTCTGCCCGGTAAGAAGTGCGTTTAAATATTCCACTTTTCTTATACAAGCTTGTATATGTCTTTCAATCTCTTGTAACTCTGCTTGGTGATGCGTTTCAATTGGATGAATTTGTACGTTGAATTTTTCAAATTGACTACTATATGTTATTTCTGCATAGCCGCTCATAATATCGGTTTCGTTATGAAATAAAAATTGCTTCGTTTTGTCACAGAATGATACATCCTGAAAGCCATATACTTTTAATGCTTCAATTACTTTTTTAATCATTTTTGTATTCATTTTTTAACCCTCTTTACGAAGTTCTACTTATATATTATAACATAAAAAATTACATAGAAAGCGCTTCCAAGTGTATTTTATTATAAACTTTACGTTTCAATCACAAAAATGAAACAAAGAAAAAATAATTGTAAAGAAGGAAGGACTCTTTTATTGTTTTGTCATATATATAGAGAAATAGTGCAATGAAAGGAAATTTTCCGAGGTGGAGATCGTATTTCCAATTTGAGCGCAGTAAAAGAGGTGAGAATTTTGAACTTTGATATTGTAGGACAAAAAGCATATATAAAAGATGGACCGCATCGGAACCGAATTGGAATTGTAAAGAAAAACGAGACAAAATTAGCATCGCAGTTTGCTATTGTAATTGGAGAACAAGTCATTGATGTAGAGCTAAAGGATATCGTGTTAGTTGGAGTAGACGTAGGACAATTTCATAAATGGTGCGAACAAAATGGTTATTTGTGAAAAGGACGGGCTGTGAGATAATGAAATATATTTGAGGAAAGAGGATATGTTATTGTATTCTCTTTTTCTATGTTTAAGGAGGCGAAAATGAAATATAAAGAACAGGAGTTTACGTTGGAGTTAAAAGAGAACATTCAATGTATGGAGAAGGAAATAGAGCGAATATCACTTAAACTGCATAAAGAGTATTCACGTTTATACATAGAAAACCACATGGAATTAGATATGGGATTTGCAAGGGAAAAAGAGAATCCCTTTGAGGTGGGTTATTATTCATCAGTTGCTATAGCTATAT
This sequence comes from Bacillus cereus group sp. BfR-BA-01356, assembly GCF_022663635.1. NCBI lineage: Bacteria > Bacillati > Bacillota > Bacilli > Caryophanales > Bacillaceae > Bacillus > Bacillus cereus group sp. BfR-BA-01356. The sequence goes on from NZ_JAKUFX010000066.1 coordinate 13,287, forward strand.
TAGATGAAGAAAAAGAGATGATTGGATTTCACAATATTCCAATTTGGAAATGTGAAAGAATCTTTTTAGGAATGCCAATTCAATCAAACATTTTGGGGAGTAAGAAAGTAGGGGAACTCGCTGATGAATCTTGTTATGAGATTGAGGAAGAGTTAAAAGAGCAACTAGAAGAATACTTAGAGTGATAATTCTCAAGATAAAATCTATAAAGAGGGAACGGAATAAAAAAGACGCTAACAATTGTATGTTAGCGTCTTTTTTTCATTATGAAGCAATTTCACCAGTTTTTGTATCATCTTGATTGTACGTATCTTGATCTAATTCACCAAGCCATTTACTTGAAATAAGACCTGCTGTCATAGAGCCACTTACGTTAAGAGCTGTACGCCCCATATCGATTAATGGCTCAACCGAGATAACTAGAGCAACAATACCGATTGGTAAGTTCATTGTAGATAGTACGATTAAAGCTGCGAATGTTGCGCCGCCACCAACTCCGGCAACACCGAATGAGCTAATAGCAACAACAGCGATTAAAGTTAAAATAAATTGTGGTTGTAATGGATCAATTCCTACAGTTGGAGCGACCATCATTGCAAGCATTGCTGGATAAATACCTGCGCAACCGTTTTGTCCGATAGATACCCCAAATGAAGCTGCGAAGTTTGCAATTCCTTCGGAAATACCAAGCTTTTCTTTTTGCGCTTCAATATTTAATGGCATCGCACCAGCACTAGAGCGAGATGTGAATGCAAAAGTTAGTACAGGGAACACTTTTTTCAAATATTGAATTGGATTTAAACCAGACAATGCAATTAATAATAAGTGAATGATAAACATTACGATAAGTGCTACGTAAGAGGCTAGCACGAAGTTACCAAGTTTTAAAATAGCATTTATATCGCTACCAGCAACTGTTTTTGCCATAAGAGCTAATACGCCGTATGGAGTAAGGCGTAAAATTAATGTTACCATACGCATTACGATTGCATATACAGCATCAAGCATCTTCTTAAATAGCTCTGCTTGTTCTGGATATTTTCGTTTTACACCTATAAAGGCAATGCCGATAAAGGCTGCAAATATTACGACAGAAATTGTTGATGTTGGACGAGCGCCTGTTAAATCAAGAAACGGATTTGTAGGTAATAGCTCTAATAATTTATCTGGAATTGTTGTCTTTTCAATAGAAGTAAATCTTTCTTCAACTAGTTTCAGACGAGCAGATTCTGCATCACCTTGTTGTAGGCCGGTTGCAGATACATCAAATCCTGCACTTGCAGCGATACCGACAGCTGCAGCAATTCCTGTAGTAAGAATTAAAATTCCGATAATAAGACCACTAATTTTACCAAGATTTTTCGTTAACTGTAATTTTGTAAATGCTGAAATAATAGATACTAAAATAAGTGGCATAACGATCATTTGAAGTAACTTCACATAACCGTTACCGATTAAGCCAAACCAAGTATTTGATTCAATAATTACTTTAGAAGTTGGCTCATAAATAAATTGTAATATAAGACCGAAGATAATCCCGACTCCTAAAGCGGTAAATACGCGTTTATTAAAAGATACATGCTTACGTTGCATATAATATAATACGCCAACTAAAATGAGCATGACTGCAACGTTAATTCCGACAAGCAGTGTATTCATGTTGATTCCCCCTAATTCCAATCTGTTATATAGAATATAAGGTAATAAAACCTATAAGTCAACTAGGGAATTCCGGAATTAAAAAAAAGATGGCAAAATGCCATCTTTTAATGTCCAGCCCCAGGCACAAGTAAGAATGTCGTGTAGTATGTAAATCCTATGAAGAAAACAGTTAAATATGCCCCAAATACGTATATATACATACGCTCTGTTAATTTTAAATAGCTTAAAAGTACGAAGAAACCTGTTTGTCCTAAAAATAGTAGTGCGGCCGGTTGCATATCCCCTACATAAAACATGACCGAGAAAATTCCAGTCCAAAAGCCGAGAACGCGAAACATGCGCTCCATGCCATCTCCCTCCTTTTCTAAAAAAAGTAAACCTCACCTCATTATAGTTTATTTTTCTTACTATTGTAAATATTCGTTCATATAAAAAGAAGCCAATTATTATTATTGGCTTCTTTTTATATGAAAAATTAAATTGTTAGTTTATAATTACAAGATTTACATCCATCTAATAGACTATCATTTCGAGTTAATTCCATGTTAGGGAATAGGATTTCAAAAATTCCTTTCATCATATCTCCGTGCATGTTACAAATTTCAGTTGGATGATGAACAGCAACTTCTTTAAATGGACAATTGTGTACATCATAGAAAATTTTTGTTCCATCTGCACTTAATTCAAATGCAGGTGATAAGCCAGCTGTTGAGAAAGCTTCTTTTGCAATTTGAACTTTTTGTTCCACTGTTAAAGCATCTTCACTCACATTTAAACGTTGCATATGTTGTTGCATTAATTCAGCTCCGAATTGTTTTCCTGTTTCGTATAGCGCTTTTTCACCAGCAGCGCCAAGGCTAAGTAAAGAATTAAATGCGATTCTTGCTAACAATTGATAATCACGGAATGGAAATTGTAATTGGATAACATCTTCAGATAAGACATACAATCTGCTCGGTCGTCCGCCTTTTCCAGTTTTCTTCGTTTCCGATTTTAGCATATGAACATCTTCTAATTTAGATAAATGTAAACGCGCTACGTTTGGATGAATGTCAAACTCATCTGCAATTTCTTGTACCGTTACGTAACTATGTTTTTGCGAAATATATTTATAAATGTAATAACGAGTTGGGTCAGATAATACACCTGTAATTTTTAAAGCTTGTTCCATGAGGATCTCCACCTTTATCACTTTATCCAAGATAATAACATTATAATACAGATAAACATGAGTATAGGTAATTTCAGACAATAATTCGGAAATTGTTCATAATTTCACAAACATATTTTTCCTTTTTCCTCTATTGAAAATACAAAAGTCCAAATTTTTATTGCGCATGTTTTCATGCTATATACATAGTGAGGAGGGAAAAGTGATGAATGGGATTGAAATTTTTGCGAATGCAATTTTAAAAGAAGCGTGTAGGGTACAAGCGTCAGATTTACATATTGTGCCCCGGCAGAAGGATGTAGCGGTGCAACTACGTATAGGAAAAGATTTAATGACGATACAGTGTATTGAAAAGGAGTTTGGAGAAAAACTTGTCTCACATTTCAAATTTTTAGCATCTATGGACATAGGCGAGAAACGGAAGCCACAGAATGGTTCGTTGTATTTGCAAATTGATGGACAAGAAGTGTATTTACGCCTTTCCACACTTCCAACAGTATATCAAGAAAGTCTTGTTATTCGTCTTCATTTACAAGCATCTGTTCAGCCCTTATCACATCTTTCGTTATTTCCAAGTACGGCAGCAAAACTACTCTCGTTTTTACGCTATTCACAGGGGCTACTTGTGTTTACTGGACCGACTGGATCTGGGAAGACGACGACAATGTATGCATTATTAGAGGTAATTAGAAAAAAGAAAACACGTCGCATCATTACACTTGAAGATCCGGTTGAAAAAAGAAGTGACGATGTATTACAAATTCAAATAAATGAAAAAGCGGGTCTCACATATGAAACAGGATTAAAGGCTATTTTACGTCATGATCCAGATATTATTTTAGTCGGTGAAATCCGTGATGAAGAAACAGCAAAAATAGCTATAAGAGCAAGTTTGACAGGACATTTAGTAATGACAACGCTGCATACGAATGATGCGAAAGGAGCAATGATTCGTTTCATAGATTATGGTATAACGAGGCAAGAGATTGAACAGTCTTTATTGGCTGTAGCTGCACAGCGACTTGTCGAATTGAAGTGTCCGTTTTGCAGAGGAAAGTGCTCAACTTTATGTAAATCAATGAGGCAAGTAAGGCAGGCTAGCATTTATGAGCTACTATATGGATATGAGTTAAAACAAGCGCTTAAAGAAGCTGAGGGAGAATGTGTTACTTACAAACATGAGACTTTAGAATCATCAATACGAAAAGGATATGCTTTAGGTTTTTTAGAAGAAGATGTTTATGTTTAAGAAAACTTGGAGTTTAAGTGATCAAGTAGTATTGTTGAAACGTTTAGGAGAATTATTAGAAAAAGGCTACTCTCTTTTACAAGCATTAGAATTTTTACAGTTTCAATTACCTGTAGAAAAGAAAGTACAATTGCAGCGCATGATTGAGGAGTTAAAAGATGGGAAAAGTCTACACGATTCTTTTCATCAGTTAAAGTTTCATCAGGACATGTTAAGTTATTTATTTTATGCCGAGCAACATGGTGATATTTCTTTTGCTTTGCAACAAGGAAGTGCACTTCTTTATAAGAAAGATAAGTATAGGAGAGACATGATGAAAATAATGCAGTATCCTATGTTTTTGATGTTTTTTCTACTAATCATGCTCTTTATTTTTAAACTCATTTTATTACCTCAGGTTGAAATAGTTTATAGTTCGTTCGGTTCTAATACACCACTACTTACAGAAAAAATTTTAAGTGCAATAAAACTGCTACCTTACATTATTTTAGTCGCTATTTTAACTGTTATTATTGGAGGTATTTTATACATGTTGTATTTTAGGAAACTTCCACATATTAGACAGGTAAAAATTATGCTTCGTATTCCCCTCATCAAAACATTTCTTATTTTAAAGCATTCACATTATTTTGCTACTCAGTTGAGTGGTTTATTAAATGGTGGACTATCAGTATGTGAAGCTTTAACAATAATGATGGAGCAAAGATATCATCCGTTCTTTAAATATGAAGCGAGCCGGATTGAAAGACAATTAATTGGAGGAGAACAGTTACAATCTATCATTGCTAAAAGTGGGTATTACGAGAAAGAACTTTCTTATGTTATTACGCATGGACAAGCAAACGGCAATTTAGGGATTGAATTAGGTGACTATAGCGATCTTATTATGGAAAAGATGGAACGGAAAATTAAACATATGTTAGTTATCATTCAGCCTATTTTATTTACATGTATTGGAGGAATCGTTGTCCTTATGTATTTAGCGATGATTATGCCGATGTTTCAAATGATGAATTCTATTTAGGGGGCATTTGTATGCAGAATGAGGAAGGATTTACTCTGTTAGAGATGCTATTAGTGATGGTTGTCATAACTATATTATTACTATTAATTATTCCGAATGTAGTTACACAGCGCTCATCGGTCCAAGGAAAAGGGTGTGCAGCTTACGTGAAAGCTATAGAAGCGCAAATACAAGTATATCAATTACAACATAATAAAATTCCATCGTTAAAAGAACTGACAGATGAAAAGTATATTACAACTGATAAGTGCCCGAATGGCGAATCTATTCATATTTCAGATGATGGCGCAGTATCAATTAGGGCATTGTGAAACAACAGGGGTTTACTTTTTTAGAAATGTTACTCGTTTTATTTGCTATTTCTGTATTAAGTATAGTTACGTATTTTAGCGTGCATTCCTTATACGAGCGACAAAAAGTTGAACAATTTTTGAGGCAGTTTTCAAATGATATTTTGTATATGCAGCAATTAGCGATAAACCGTCAAAAGCACTATACATTACGTTGGCATAAAGATAGAAATATGTATGCTATAAAAGAGTCAGGTACAAAGTATTATATCGTCAAGCGAGAGTATGAAGAAGATATACAAATTGATTTGCATACGTTTCCAAATCCGATGACATATAATCCAAGTGGAAATATTAATAGAGGTGGTACGATTATAATCTCGTATAGAAATTATAAATATGAAATTGTATTTCAGCTTGGAAGAGGGAGATTTACGTATCGTGAAATGTCAAAAAGGATCCATAATGGCTGAAATGATTGTATCGTTAAGTGTTTTAATGATGGCTGTATCTTTACTACTACCGCAAACAGTATTAGTTATGCAAGAAAGAAAAAATATACAAATTCGTTATAAGGCATCTGGATTATTAAAAAAGAAGCAGCTATATATATGTATGGAAATGAAGAAAAGCGAATAATAGAAAAGAATATAAATGGAATTGTGTATTACACATATTGGGGAGGCAATGAAGTTTGTACCATGTGGAGAGATGTGAAAGACAGAATGATGGAACAATGCTTTTATGTAGGAGAAAAAATAAATTAGAATTTGGTTTTTCATTAATAGAAATGATTGTATGTCTGTTTCTATTATCAATATTTTTTTTGCTCCTTCCCCGCCTACATTTCATTGAAATGGGAAATAAACAGTCGAAAGGGTTAAATGATTGGGAGTGGGATGTGTATTTAGGGCAAATACCATAAATAATTTGTCACCTGTTGAAAGTAATTGGGTTAAATCAGAAACCCGTTGGTATATAAGGTTTTAACGGGTTTCTTTTTGGGTAACGAAGGAAGATGGTTTGTCTAAAAAAACTGAAACGCCCCGCTTTTGCCCCACTTTTTTTAAAAAACAAATTCTCGCCCCACATAAGCTTCATATTTGCTCTGTTCATTTTCAATTATTTTAGGTGTGATATGTGAATAAATATTAGAAGTAATTTCTATACTTTTATGCCCCAATCTTTCCTGGATATATTTCATTTCTACTCCAGCTTCTAATAGAAGAACAGCATGAGTATGTCTTAATCCATGAACAGGAATTTTAGGTACTTCAGCATTTTTTAAAATACGATCTAAAACGTTTTTTAATGTGGAATGTGGTATCGGTTTTCCTGAAGTTGTGAACACAAAATCAAAGGTTTTATCATACTTAGCGCCAAGTTTTAGTTTACATTCATTTTGATATGTTTTAAATGTTTTAAGCACAGAGACAAGTCTATCCGAAATAGTAATTGAACGCACAGAATCATAAGTTTTCGTTTTGCCTATTAAGTCCTTACTGTTCTTTTGTCCTGTAGGAGTATAAGCGTGATAATTTATAGTTCTATCAATGTGAATCATTTTGTTATCTAAATCAATATTTGTATCCCACTCTAATGCTGTCGCTTCACCTTTACGCATACCAGATTCCACCAAGGTATAAATTAATGTATAGTACAGAATTTTATCTTTATGGGCCGCATTCAATAATTTTGATACTTGTTCTTTTGTTAAATAGTTTACTTTTTTTGAATGCTGATTGAAACGATCCGCAGCAATTAGAATTCTGTTCGTGAAATCTTTGTAGACCATTTCTAAATCTATAGCACGTTTTATCGCATTTGACATTGTTGAATGAATAATTTCTACCGTTCGTTTGGAATAACCTTTGTTTATAAGGTGATTAATAAATTTTTGGTATTCGATTTTATTCATATCCGCTAATTTGATGTTTTGAAAATACGGAATGATGTGCTGATTAATATTTCTTTTATTGAGAAGATAAGTGCTTTGCCCCACTTTTCCTTTTTTATAAGTTTCTAGCCACTCAATTAAATATTCACTTAATAGAGTTTTTTTACTGTCCGCAGCCATTCCGTGAAACAACTGACGTTCTCGTTCGTTAGCATGAAAGGTAGCTTCTTTTTTCGATTCAAATCCACCTTTACTAATTTCTTTTTTCTTTCCTGTAGTTTTATCGACATATCGGATTCGATATTCCCATTTTTTGCCCCGCTTTCTGAAAGTTGCCATATGATATCCTCCTTTATATTTGCGACATATCATCTAATGTGGGATATGTCACTGTCGAACTTAATTAGAATAATATCACGACAACCTAATTAATGTAAAAATAAAAAAGAGAGGAATGGTCCCCTCTCTCCTTCAAATTGTAAAATGAAGAAAATTTTACAATTTGAAATTGGAAATGATTTCTTTTATGATGAAATCAAATCAGAGTATTTCATTATTCTCACCAAGAAAACGAACATAATAATCTAGTTGTTTGCAGAAGTTTTTTCTTTGACTTTCAGATAACACTCCATATGTTTTCTGAACGCCAAATAAGGTATTATGTAACATTTCATCATCCGAATTATCAATGCGACCTGTAAGCACATCTAGTGTTACATTGAAATAGGAAGCGAGGTGAAATAATGTAGTGAGATCAGGCTCAGAAAAACCATTTTCGTAATTGTTTATTTGGCTTCTACTAAGGTTTAGTTCATGAGCTAAATCTTCTTGCCTTAACGAACGACTTTTTCTTAACGTTTTTAAAGTTTCACTAAATGTCTTCATAGTACAAGTATAATTATAGACATATTGATATACTATAAATGATAGATTTATTGTCATTTATGTTATATTGATAGTAAATCTATTTTCAACATAAAATAATATAGAACAAAAGTTCGGTTTTGTGGTAAAATATGCATGTGAGGTCTTAATACGTTCTATGCAACATTGCATATTTTATTTTTAAAAATTCGAGAAACACTGATATACAAGTGTTTCTCGAATTTCTCAATAGTTTTCAGACTATTACACGACAGAATATTGGGAAATTTGTGGTATTATGAAAACAAATAAAATAAACGGAACGAAAAAAAGACTCACAGCGTGTGTAAGAGTGATTTGGCCCACTCTTACACCGTTCGCCCGACTCACGAGGGGAACATCTGCCATAAGTCTCTTTTCGGTCACTACATGAGTAACACTTACATTATAACATGCCGATAATACTAAAACATTACTATGGTATTATTTTTCCTTTAAAAAAGTTGAGAAAACGAGCGAAGTCTTTGTTCCAATAGGAGGAGCAAAAATGAAAAAGTTAATGAACGAGGTACGGGATTTTATTGATTCCAACAATATGGTTAGAAATGATTTAGCCATAAAAATAGGTGTTAGTAATACAACGCTAGGTAATGGACTAAATGGAAAATTCGAAATGAAATTTGAGAACTTTTTAAAACTGCTGAATGAAGTCTATGATAATCAAAGAGAAATTAGATTGAAAATAAAGAAATTCATAATGAAATGCACAAGCGATTTAAATGTGAAAAAATCTCTTTTTTATTGTCAAGCAGCTGGGGAATATGACACTATTCAATACTTAATTAGAAAATATAAAGAAAACGAAAATTTACAGAGGTATATTGATGTATACGAACTTTTCAATAAAAGGAATCGTAATGAGATGCGTGGACAAGAACTAAGTAATTTGGTTAATAAATTAGCTCAAATAGAAGATGTGGATCGTGAAATACTTATTGAACTATTATTAACCGTATGCATGTATGACCACGGGAATTATAGCGCGATGCTTCCGCATGCTGATAATGCTAGAAATGCACTGCCAAAAGTAAAAAATAAATTTGTAAAACAATGTGTAGAATTACATTTTTATGAGCGCCAAGCCTATATACAGCTTCTAAATAATAATGTTAGTGAAAGTCGTAGGATAGCTAATAAAGTCGTAGAATCAAGTTTTAACGCTCTAATTACTAAAGCTACAGGATTATGTTGCATTGGGGAATCTTATATATTTTCGGGAGAAATCTTAAAAGCTGAAAAGTACATCCTGGAATCTATTAGCTTATTAAACGAGGTATCTTCTGCACAGAAAACTAGAAAATATAAATCATTTCATACAACATTAGCTTTTCTTTACATAGAACATAACTTCAATCTTGATAAAATTGATTTTACAGCAATAGATAAGGCTGAAATTGCTTTTTTTGAAGCGAAATACGGAGATCGAAACCTTGCTATTAAGTTGTTAAATGAGTTGTTAGAAGAGAACGGAAAACTGACTGGTTTCCAATGGTATTATTATGCTTATGCTAGACCAGAAAAAAGAATAGAATATCTTAATAATGCATTGCTAGAGCTTGCCAAAAATGGTAATATATATTACATGCAGGCTGTTCGTGAAGCCTTAACGAAAGAGCAGGTGAGTTAAATGAAAAAAATTATTGCGACAGTAATCTGTACCTTTGCTTTATGTACATTAGTATATAAGACAGACGCAAAAGTTAGTGCCAATTCAAATGTTACACCTACAATTCAATATATGATGACGGACCCCGGTGGGCTTTAAGCTTAAAATAAGGGGATTTTAAAAAGACGCTACTTCGGTAGCGTCTTTCGTGCATTATAGGCTATAAAACTTTTTAGGGAATCAGGTAAAAGTTTTACGATTGTGAACGATTCACAATCTATATAGATAAAAACGGGGGTTTTAGGGATGAAAAAAGAAAGCTTAGAAAACGTGATAGTGACAGAGGTAACAGAATTCGAATCACAATTACTAGAGGTTGTGAAAGCAGCACATGAAGGTGATGAAAAATCACTTGAAATTATATCTAAAATGAAAAAGGCGATCGGTAGCTTCTGATGCTATCAATCGCCTGTCAGTTTCATTAAGTCTTTGAACAATTTCATAATTTCTTTTTGTTTTTCTGGGTCTTTTTCTCTAAATTGAGTTATTAGTTCTTCAAATTCGTCCTGAGCACTTGTTACAGGATTCTTTTCATCTGATTCACCTAAGACATAAGCTACAGATATATTTGCGAGTTTTGCTATATCTAAAGAAGTTTTTCTTGATGGGCATTTATCTATTTCTTCGTTTTCCCACATTGAAACCGCAGATTTACTTTTCAGACCGAGAGCATTAATGAATTCTGACTGACTCATTTTTAGTATTTCAGTCCTAATTTCTTTAACTCTCTTACTTATTAATTTGTGATTCATCTGTTTTCTCCCCTTTATAACGTTCACATATACCAGTATCTTTTGCGTTTATACATTAAATATATACTCAGTATATACATAGTATATATTTAAAATGTAACAGAAAAGTTCACTCAAAGACAACCTTTTTAAGTTTTTCAAAGAAAATTAAATTTAGGGGTTCACAAATAGTGAACATAGTGATATTATCAAATTAACGAAACGAACAAAGGTGATAAACATGAAATTAAATATAGAAAAAGCCAAAGCGTTACGCAAGAATCGTGGTTATAGTCAAGGTTATGTTGGTGATTACCTTGGATATTCAACAAAGTCTGCTTATTCACAACTTGAGTCAGGTAAGAGGCAACCGAGCTTATATAGACTAGGTTTACTATCTAAATTATATGGAGTTTCGGTGGATGAACTAGTAGAAGGTTAACGAAAAGTTAACTATTATTTTTAATCAATCGTTCACTTTTCGTGAACAAGAAAGGGGAAAGAAAATGAATCAATTTCAATTTGTGCAGCATCCAGTAAATCCATTAAGTGAGTTGGTATTTGAAAATTTAGGAGAGGTTGTAACTGATAGTCTGATGATTGCAAAAATGTTCAACAAAGAACATCACAATGTACTAAAAGACATCAAACGAACAGCGGAAGGCATTGAACAGTTAAAAAACAATATCGAAGTCATTGAGAGTGAAATTGATTTGGGGGTCGTGAGATTTTACGAGACTCATTACATCCACCCTCAAAACAAACAAACGTATATTAAGCAACTTTTAAACTTTGATGCATTCATGTTAGTCACGATGGGTTACACAACTCAAAAGGCAATGCTTGTAAAAATGAAATACATTAACGAGTTCAATCGTATGAAAGAATTAATTCAAAAACAACAACAGCCAATCAGTATTGAGGATGCAGTAATCCATAGTATGACTGAACTAAAAGAAATAAAATCACGACAAGATCATACGGAAGAAGAAATGAACAAAATGAAACTTCTAGTAGATAACGAACTATGGCTTACTGAGCAACATAAAGGAGCTGTACAGCGAAAAGTAAAACAACGTGTTTTTGAACTTAAAAAAGAAGGTTATGACAATGCATCGTATCAAGGAATTTATGGTGCGCTAAAAAGGCATTTTGGTGTAGCTAAATACGATAAAATCCCAAGGAAATATTATCAGAATGCTATGAGGTTTATTGCGGGATGGTATCCGCCAGAGAGACCTAGTGCATTAGATGATTATATTTCTTAACATCCAAAATTCAATTTTACAGAAAAGGAGATATAAAAATGATTAGTGTTCAAGTCGATGAAAAAGAAGTGAGAAATCTTTATCTAGCAGAAATTGCGGAAAAGGTTAAAGAAATCGATGCTGAGTTAGTGTATTGGGACGCTAACGAATTAAAACGAAGAACTTGTATGGGATGGAATACCATTCAAAAAACATTCTTTTTTGACCCTAGATTTCCGAAACACAAAGTAGGGGGTAAATGGTATTTTCCAGCTCAACAAGTAAAAGAGTTCTTGTTGCAATGGATATCTGAACAATAAGGAGGTGATTTAGTGGAAGATACAACATCGTTAGTCATATTTGCAATGTTAATCGCATGTGGTTCATGGTTGCTTTACATCACTTATGAGCCAATAAAGCAATGGGCTTGGAGTGATGTGAAACAAAATAAAAAGGCCCACGGCAATGGGTCCTTTGAAAAAAATAAGATGTTATAAGTATACCACGGAAAGTAGGGAAATAGTACATGCATTCAATTGAATATCAAGTGCTATTACCTAAAAAGTTTTGGGACTTAGCAGAGAGCAAGGGTGAATTAAAGCAAATGATTGAACAGTATTTCAAGGTTGGTTATCCTCATTACAAAATAAAGAACATTATTAGGAGTGGTGAATCGCATATAGCGATTTGCGAAAGGAAGTGGCTGGTTTGAACAACGTAGTTTTACAAATAGGGCAGATGAACTTCCGTGGAAATGTCATAGATCATGGTTGGTTTAAAACACTAACATTAGATAACGGTAAACCAAATGTGGTTGCGATATCCATATTAGGAGAGGTTGTTTATTGGTACAAACCTATAGAAGTAAGAGATGAGCATTCAAATAATGTGAGATATAAACAAAAGTTTAAGGCAGATACGCTTCAAAAGAGTTATCAGCAATTTGCAGATTCATTTGGTTTTACAAAAAGACAAGTAAAAGATGCTTGTGATTACTTAAAGGGCAGAGGGTTAGTTCGTATCGATTTTCGAACGATATTTGTAAACGGAACTCGATGTAACAATGTAATGTTTATAGAACCCATTCCTGAAGAGATACAAAAAATATCAATTTTATATTGGGAGAATGGTAACCCTCCTACATTAGAACGTAAGAGGGTATTACAACAAAACGTACCACCCTCTTACGATAGAACGGAAGAGTCTCCTACATTTAAACGTAAGACAAATACAGAGATTACTACAAAGAATACTACAGAGATTGTAAGTAGTAGTATCTTCTCTTTCTACGAAAATAATTTCGGTATTTTAAATTCATTCATAGCCGAAAATATTTCGCAGTGGATAAATGATACAAATGAAGAACTTGTACAAGCAGCTATGGAACGTGCATTGAAACAGCAAAAGAAATGGAATTATGCTGAAGGGATTCTAAAACAGTGGGTTAACAAAAACATTCGTACTTTAGCTGATGTTAATGCAGCAGAAGAAGAATTCAAAAGACAGCAGAATTCTAAAAAAATAAGAAAAGGAAAAATTAAAGGAGGCTCGAATCATGGAAGCTCTAAATCAGGTGATGACGAGGATTTTGAATACATCGGCTTGTGATGATAAGGAAGAAGGTTATGAATGTCCTGATTGTAATACATTTATACTTGCTGTTCCTGTAGAAGTACCAGAGTTGAAGATAAAACGAAAAGTGTTTCCTACATGTGAATGTGTGGTAGCTAGAGAAGAAGCTAGAATTCGGGAAGCGCAAAATTTCGCCAAAAAGCGTGAAATTGATAAGTTGTTTAGTATCAGTAATCTCGGTGAACGGTTTAAGAAATCCACATTTGAAGCGTTTAGAGAAAGAAAAGGGTCTGTAACCGCTGGGCAAATCGCACAAAAATATGTGAATGAATTTAAGAAATGGAACGGAGAGTCGCTCATGATTTGGGGCGAACCAGGTAATGGAAAAACTCATTTAGCAGCAGCAATTGCAAACGAGCTTTCAAAACAAGGATTTATTGTTGTATTTCAAAGTGTACCAGAGTTATTACAACGTATTCGAAGTACATTTAACAACGATAACAAAGAAAATGAAACACAAATTATGCGAGCTCTTTTGGAATGCGACTTACTTATTTTAGATGATATTGGTGCAGAAAAAACAACAGAGTGGGTAGAAGAAAAATTATTCAATGTAATTGATGGTCGATATCGTAAGGAATTGCCTACATTATACACAAGTAATTTACGACCAAAAGAATTACAAGAACAAGTAGGCAAACGTTCTTATGATCGTATGGTTGAAACAAGTTTAACCATTAAAAATGAAGCAACAAGTTATCGTCGGGAAATTGCGAAACAAAGATTACAAGCTTTTGGAGGGTGAGTATATGAAAAAAACAATAATTATGGAAGCTGAACAGTTTCAAGAGGATTTGTTAAAAGGTAAGAAATCACTAAATGATCTAAGGGAAGAACTTGGTTTAGAGAAGTTAAATGAACCGGCATTCAATACTTTATTGAAGGTCAAAGTAGAAAATAAAAGAGTCGTAAATTTGATTCATCTCAACAGAGAAGAATTTAGTACGGAAACCATTCATACAAGAGCGATTCCAGCAATTAATGATTGTTTTAATGAATTAAGAGTTTTTAACTACGGGTGTGCAAATACGTTTGAAGAATATGAAAAGTTAGTGCATGAGGATTGTGAAATGATTAAAAAAACAATTAACAATTACATTGATGCAATGGGGAAAGCGATGTTGCATTTAGGGACGTCCGTGGATAAATGGAAAAAATAATTCTCCGTAGCGCCAACTACGAAGAATTATAATTAATAAATTTCTCTAATTACAAAATTTACAACTTTATTTCCTTCTTCTGGATTGCGTTTTACAGTATATCGAATCTTACCAGAAAGATTCAATTGATTCACAATTTCAATTAATGTATCCGGCGAAAGGTGCTGGAGTCTTTCGTCGGATAACAAAAATTTCATATTCAATGATTTTTGAGAATCCGGATGTAATAAGTCCCTATTTTCGATAATGATTTGAAGAACACGTTCTTTTATAGATAAATGCATCATAGTTTTACCTCCTTTCCAAATATATGTTTATTTTACATGAATTTAGGATGAGGTTGTTTTGAAAAGATAGAAAAAGGGGGATTTCAGTCGTATGAAGCCTACGAAAGTTGAAATCGATGTTACTGATAATAAAATTTATGTGGTCAAAAATGGTGAGGTTACGCCACTGAATCCTCCAGTAACAGGGTTCGGGGAACAAGTAATCACTTGGCAAGGCGGAAAAGTTGATCGTGTTTCAACTACGATCACAGAAAAAATTAAATAACTGGGGATGCGATTATGAAGCAATTAACAATCGATGATGTTATAGGTAGTTTCAATTACAACGCGATAAGCACCAGTGAAAAGTTTTTGAATCCAAGCTATGAAGTCCATTTTTACGATAAAGAGGAACGGCAAAAGATGGATTGTTTTGATGCTAAAACTGAAACTGACGCTTGGAATGCAACAATAGAAGAGCACGGAAAAGGTATTCAGAAGATTAGGATAACTCATTCGAATCGTACCAGAGCGGAATTTCTAGCACTGGATTAGGAGGTAAAGTGATGGCTTTCAATCGTTGGTTAACTGATGAGGAATATCAGCAAGCTGAATCAAACGGTATTAGTAGAAGGGTTCTTTACATGAGAATGTACAGATACGGTTGGGAACTACAAGAAGCATTGACCACACCGCCAAGAACATATTGGCATATGAACGAAGGGAAAAGCAATAAGTGGTTGGAATTGGCAACGGAAAACGGAATCAATCCAAGTACTTTTTATAGCAGGGTAAATAATGGTTGGGATCCTAAAGATGCAGCAAATATTCCGACCCGTAAACAAATGGACAGGAAGGAACTTGTTAAGATTGCCGAATCCAACGGCATCAGCGTAAGTACTTTCAGATCCAGATTGAGTTATGGATGGGAACCGATAAAAGCAGCTACAACACCAGCCAAGTCTAAAAATAAAAATATTAGTTAAGAGGAGTAGATGAAAATGAAAACAATGGGAAACGGTGTATTAGAAGCGACGAAATTAATGAGCAAAGCAAAGGAAGGACAAGCTTTAATGAACAACAATCAAATTTCTGAATTAGATCAATATCAAGAAGCGGCATTACGTACATGGAATACAAATCAGGATTTTGGTGGACGTGTTTTAAATGCAGCATTAGGACTTTCAGGAGAATCTGGTGAGGTTGCTGATATTGTAAAAAAAGCTATTTTCCATGGTCATGGATTTGATCCAGCTCATTGTCCAGGAGAAGAAGAAGGGAATACACATAAAATCGCTTTAGAGCTGGGGGATATCTTGTACTATCTCTCCATTATGTCTCACGAAATGGGATATACCTTAGAAGATATAGCTCAAATGAATATCGAAAAATTAGCTAAAAGATATCCGGATGGTTTTAGTCGAGAAGCAAGTCAAGCACGTGTCGATGTGAAGTGAAGTTTGTAATGAAAAGAGCCATGAGTTGTGAAGGCTCATGGCTCATTGTATAAGGGTAAAGTCGTAATGACTTTATAAATAAATAATATCACGATTATTCAAAAAAATACAATAAAAGTAAATTAAATGGTATAAAATTTGAATTTTGTAGAAAAGTAGGTGAATAGACTAATGGTTACTGTTCTTGAATCGAAGGACGTCAAAATTCGCAAATGCAGACAATGTTATGGTTGCGCTAGAAATTTCGAAAAGGGCGATACATTAAATGTCGTGAAGAGTGTAGACACAGATGGATTTACCTCAACGTATTGGTGCAAAACATGCGAAGAGTATTGGAATAAGTATATGGAATCGGGAGACGAAATCTATCTCGGTGAATTAAAAAGCGAAGATCCAGAAACATGGGAAGAAGTCAGACAGAAAATCGAAAACTAAACAAAAGCGTTATTTGGTAGAAAAGGAGAGCGGAAATGACTGAACTAGATTTATATAAATTTTGTGAAGGTAAGGAAATGGACTGGAGAGGAAATGAACTTTATGTATGGGTTTACTTCCACGATTTAGAGGATTTTACAAAAATGGTAGGGTGCAATTGGTTTAGCGAGGGCGGAATGGAAATTAGATTGTTTGATAATTATGTGGCAATCGAATTAGTTGATCTTTGCGAGAACTATGAAATTGATCCTGAAAATATTCTTAAAAAGGAGAGATAAGTAATGAAAGCTCGGAAGTGCAAGGCTTGTAGTGGAAAAGGATTTGTATTCAGTAAAGATTATGAAATAAGGGAAGACAGATTTGGCTTCGGGTTACGCGAAACAGGTATAAAAATTACTTGCTCTAAATGTTTTGGAAAAGGTGTGAAATAGTACAAAATTCTTATTTTGGAGGGAAAAAGAATGAGAGAAATTAAGTTTAGAGCTTTCGATAAGGTAGCCGAAAAAATTTATGACGTTGGATATATAGATTTTGCTAATGAAGTTGTACAAGTGGCAATGAACAAAGGTGGAATTTGTTACGGTACTTATGTAAGAAGACTGAAGGATGTTGTACTGCTACAATACACAGGTTTAAAAGACAAGAATGGAAACGATATTTATATAGGCGATCTTGTAAGGTGGACAAGGGTGATATATACGGATTGTAGTCGAGAAGTAATTGAAAGTACAGAAGTAATTGAAGGTAATATCGATTGGTTATACTCCACTTTAATACTTAAGACTGAAGAGTTTTCTAGATTATTGTCGCCGCACTTGGTTGAAGATCAGAATGAGTTTGAAGTTATTGGTAATGGTTATGACAATCCAAAGATATTAAAAAACTAAACAAAATCTTTATTTAATAAAAAAATCGCGTACAAAAATTGTACACGATTATATAGAAACTATGTCTTATCGGCTCATTGTATTCTATGTTTATTGTATGTAGAACGTGATACATCTAAATAAATTAAAAGAGCACTTTTAAAAGTGCTCTCTGACCAAGACTTACTGTGAAACGATGACTTGTGAGTTCCGTTCAAAATCAATATATGATTCAAAAATTATTTAGTGCAGGAAATATAAAAAAATAGCACACATATAAGTGTGCTTTTAGCCTAAAAGGTTTGAACGTATGGACTGGAGTGCCCTACACAATAATATATGCTTGTCTGATTAAAAGGTGAAAAAGTTTTAATAAAATCGTTATGTAATCGTGAAATCAAAAAGAGCACTTATAGAAGTGCTCTTAGTAAAATGCCTATCCCTCTTGCTGGTAAAGGGTACATGGTATTATATGTGATGTTTTGATGAATGTGAAACATTTTTAATAAAAATGCTATTTTGTACTGAGTAAATGTTGATGTTTATTAAAATGATAAAGCAGCTAGCTCAATGAACTAACTGCTTTATCGTCCAACAAGAACAATACCCACAATACATTGTAAC
>NZ_JAKUFX010000067.1:0-31415 GCF_022663635.1 Bacillus cereus group sp. BfR-BA-01356
GGCAATGGACCAACAGTTTGTGAAGTTACAGTTAAAAGTGATGGTGGAATTTTCTTGAATGGTGTTCAAAATGGAAATGTCATTCATATTGCGATGAGCTTTTTAATTTAGCTATTACAGATTAAGCGTGCATAAGCAGGCTTTTTTATAAAAATTTTTATGCATTCACTCAGAAAAGGTTTGTCTCATAGTATATAGAGATTGTTTTATTAAGATTTCAAAAGGGATGTGAATGCATGGAAGACGTATATGTAAAAATCGACAGCCTAAAAGCAGAGCAAAAAGAAATCATGCGAGATATTCGTAATTTAGAAACTCGTACAACGATAAACGAAAAAGATATTTCTACCATCAATCAGCAATTAGAAAAAATCAGTCTAAATACCACATGGATTTTACGAATTGTTATCAGTGCAATAGTGATGGCAGTTTTAGGTTTGATATTCAAAGGTGGGATTTAGATTGTTCATATATAAGTATTTGTGAAAGAGGGACAAGTGTCTCTCTTTTTTTATCTTGAAGAAGGAGGAAAGAATGTGGATCGTATCGATGTATTAGTAAAAGTTTTTATTGCCACTTTCGGTGGGTTTTGTGGTTACTTCTTGGGAGGATGGGATGCAACATTGAAAATCTTAGTAACGATGGCAGTTATTGATTATTTAACTGGCATGATTGCAGCAGGATATAACGGAGAATTAAAAAGTAAAGTTGGTTTCAAAGGCATCGCCAAAAAGGTGGTGCTTTTTCTTTTAGTTGGGGCAGCAGCACAATTAGATGCAGCACTGGGAAGTAACAGCGCAATTCGTGAAGCGACTATTTTCTTCTTCATGGGCAATGAGTTACTTTCACTTTTAGAAAACGCTGGTCGTATGGGAATCCCCTTACCTTCAGCATTAACAAATGCAGTTGAAATTTTAGGTGGCAAACAAAAACAAGGAGAGAAAAAAGGAGATGTTCAATAATGGAAATTAGAAAAAAATTAGTTGACCCAAGTAAATATGGTACAAAATGTCCTTATACGATGAATCCAGAATTTATCACAGTTCACAATACGTATAATGATGCACCAGCTGAGAATGAAATTGCCTATATGATACGAAATAATAATGAAGTGTCATTCCATATTGCGGTAGACGATAAAGAAGCGGTGCAAGGTTTACCTTTAGAACGGAATGCATGGGCTTGTGGAGATGGGAATGGTTCAGGCAACAGAAAGTCGATTAGCGTGGAGATTTGTTATTCTTTAAGCGGTGGGGATAGGTATTATAAAGCAGAAAATAATGCAGCTATTGTTGTAGCGCAGCTCATGAAACAATACAACATTCCGATAAGTAAAGTTTGCACACACCAATCGTGGAGTGGAAAGTATTGCCCGCATCGTATGTTAGCAGAAGGACGTTGGAATTCTTTTATAGAAAGGGTGCAAAACGCATATATCGGTGGTGGGAATACAGGTTCTACAAAAACATCTAACAATGGTATAGGTGTTGTTACAATTACTGCGGATGTCTTACGTGTTCGTACAGGACCAGGAACGAATTATGGTATTGTAAAGAATGTGTACCGAGGGGAACGCTATCAATCTTGGGGCATTCAATATGGCTGGTACAACGTTGGTGGAAATCAATGGGTTTCTGGGGAGTATGTGAGGTTTGAGGGTTAGGATAACACCATTTTTGAGATTGTTCATACTCTGAGACTACGAATAAGGCCTATGTGTATGTGAAATGAACGGAAAAAGAGCATTCCTCTGGCGAGTGAGGGACGCTCTTTTTTAACATTATAAAGATATATCTCTCATTTGGTTTGTCGATAGTAATCATATGTAACGAAAGGAATAAATATGAACAATAAAAATCAGAGTACTCTTGTGGAGTGCTCTGATTACATAGGATGCTATATAAAAAGGGAACGTGTTAATTGCATTGTATGTAGCAACATGCTGAAATATGAGAAAAAGCAATCCAGGGTGGTGAGGCCGGAATGCTTTTTCTGTATATAGAAAGGCATCATGCCAGGAGCAATTTAATATATGCTTCTAAAGTACGTAATGTTCCATCAAAATAAAAAGGCACCTTCCCCAGCTGAAGGTGCCTCATGTGGTGATTCTCTAGATGTATAAATAGTATATCCAATATTAGTGAAGGATAGAACTTATTATTGACCGATAAATGTATATGTTAAATATATTTTTACAAAAGAATAGTTTTATAAATCAGAAATTCTTCTAACTTGTTTTTCTTTCTTCTTAAAATTCCTCTTATATTGTTTAAAGTCTTGTTTATCGACTCTGAACTTCTCTCCAGTAGCAACGTTTTTAACTAAATATGTTGTACGCTTAAATTCTCTAATGTAATAGATCACTAATCCAACTAAAAGGGATATACACATTGTTGCTGGGATAGCTAAAATACAAAGAACGATAATGAGCGCAGAAATTTTATCTGATTCATAAACTCTTTTTAACACTATGCGTTTTCCAGAAGCAGCTTGCGCTTGTTGTAATTGTTGCATGCGTTGTAGCGATGCGACGGTATCATAACTCACGTGTTCAACCTCCTATTTTAAGTTGTATTGAATTAATACATATTCATAGTATTTTATTTTGATGTAACTACACTGTTATTGTACATTTTGTCTACCTGTTCTTTATTATATCCATATGACAGTGTCAATCTGTCATCTACAAACAAATAAGTGCCTACATTAAAGCCTCGACACCCAGCCATAAATTTAGAAAGTTTAGGAATAAAACCAATTGCTTCAATATCTATTAAAATAAAACGTACTGGAATCGCTCTTTTATTTTGCTGTGCACCTTTTAACATATGGCTCATAAATGAAAAAAATCGATTTCCTATATCGGGCATAAAGTCTTCTTGTTGTTGATCATAATCTGTATACGTGAAATAAACAATTATTTTACGCTTTAATAGTTGCAGTAAATCTTGTTTAGAATTTGAATGTAGTTCTGTATAAGGAAGCAATAATATTTCATAACCCTGATCATATTTTAGAGCAGATGTTTTTTGATACATAATGCCTTTGTAATCTAAT
The DNA here is from genome assembly GCF_022663635.1 of Bacillus cereus group sp. BfR-BA-01356. Lineage (NCBI taxonomy): Bacteria > Bacillati > Bacillota > Bacilli > Caryophanales > Bacillaceae > Bacillus > Bacillus cereus group sp. BfR-BA-01356. The sequence goes on from NZ_JAKUFX010000067.1 coordinate 3,058, forward strand.
ACAAATAGAGATTCCTCTTTACATCCTATGATAAATTCCTCTACTTCAACTAATCCATTTTTAGGATCATAATAATTTTCAATAATTCGATTTAATGTTTTGAATGGTGGTTGTTTCGACATAGTAATTACTCCTGAGTATATTTTTTCTCTTGGTGTTTTCCGGCGGCTAATTCTTCAGGTGTTTTCCTTCTAACCTTAACTTTTAATCCATAAATCTTTTCGTAAAGTTCCTCAAAAATTTCTTCTATTTTTCTGTCGCCGTATACTTCTTTTACAATCCTCAAGTTGGTTTTTGCTTTAGGCATATATTATATCAGCTCTCCTCTTCAATCCAAATTTCTTCCACAGTGAGATCTAATACTTTTGCAATACGAAGTGCTACTCTTAATGTAGGTTCACTTTTCCCTCTTGCTATCATGCTTAATGTTTGATCTGTAATACCCACCAGTTTCGCAAGGTCAGACTGTTTTAGCATTCGTTCAGCTAAGATTATCTTTAATTTACACTTCATAAAATCCCTCCTTTTTCAATGTTCTATTTCAATTTTGAAAAACCTCTAATATTTTTAGTTGTGGACAAACAAGTTTTAAAGTTCTACATCATATACCTATATTACTTCCATTCGGAAGCCCACGAGGAATTCTACTTGGAATTCCGTATGGAATTGTAGATATCAAGAGAGGAGAGGGGTATATGCGTTCTCAGTATAGTTACCTCAACGTAACGCCGTATTTATATTCATCAAAAGAATTACGTCACATGTATAACGGGTCAAGATCCAGAAAAGAGATGGAATCAATTCTTACTCACATGAGAAACCATGAAGTATTTGATAACAAAGAGTACAAAGGATATTTCAGCTTATCACAAACTATTGAAGAAGATTTATATGGAGAAGAGGAAGATATATTGAATTGGCAAGATTTAATGGAGCGGTACCAAATTGTAGCTACCAAATCAGGGATCAAATTTCGTGAAAAAGAAGAGGAGGAATAGTCATGACACTTGCAGGGGAAGCGGTAATTATTTGGACAGCAACAGGTTTGTCAGTAATTGTGATGAAGGGAGCGGAAAAAATGGGGAAGAGTGTTCCTCATTGGCTTCCACGTATAACCTTGTATACGACACTTACGGGCTCGTTCTTATATCTTCTACGTTATATTCTCGTTATGTTTCTATGAAGGAATACAATGTGGAAGAGAGGGACAGTAGACTTCATAAGTGAAAATGCTTGACCTGTTATCTTCCAACAAAGTGCAATGATATCCTTATAGGATATTTAAAGGAGAAATGTTTATGCTGGAATTACTATTGGTCCCGACGATAGCTTTAACTTTTACATTCGTAAGTGATCGGTTTAAAAGTAAAATAGATGATAAAAAGAAAATACAAGTGTTTTTTGAAGTGTCAGGAATTGCAATTAAAAAAGATGATAGGATTCATTATCCAACATTTAAGAAGCGAACTCATGATGATCGAAGTACAACATATGTGTATGAGTTGCCTGTTGGTATGCCGAGTAAAATTATTCAAAAAGTTGAAGATGTTGTAAGTGAAGGGTTAAATAAACCTGTTCGAATTCAGTATGACAATTATAAATTGAACATACGTGTATTCGATCAAGAAATACCGAAGAAATGGGAATGGTCAACAAATTTAATTCAAGCTGGAAAATGGCTTGTGCCAATCGGGCAAAGTTTAGAACAATTGGTTTATCATGATTTTGATAAAACACCACATATGACATTAGGTGGTTTAACTCGTATGGGAAAGACTGTATTCCTAAAGAATGTGATGACATCTCTTATTACTGCACAAGCAAACAATACGCACTTGTTTATTATTGATTTAAAAGGAGGATTAGAGTTCGGACCGTACCAAAACATAAAGCAGGTTGATTCTATTGCAGAAAAGCCACTGGAAGCTTTTCAGGTATTAAGCGCGATTCTAAAAAAGATGGAAGAAAAAATGCTTTTTATGAAAGAACACCATTATACCAATGTGGTAGAAACAAATATAAGAGAACGCTACTTTATTATCGTAGATGAAGGGGCAGAACTTTGTCCTGATAAAAGTATGAATAGGGAACAACAAAAGTTATTAGGAGCTTGTCAACAGATGATTTCTCACATAGCGCGAATTGGTGGAGCATTAGGATTTCGATTGATTTTTTGCACACAATATCCTACTGGCGATACTTTACCACGTCAAGTGAAACAAAACAGTGATGCAAAATTAGGATTTCGGTTACCAACTCAAACAGCTTCTCAAGTTGTCATCGATGAAACTGGTCTTGAATCGATTGAAAGTATACCAGGGCGTGCGCTTTTTAAAACTGATCGATTAACAGAGATTCAAGTCCCTTATATCTCAAATGAACAGATGTGGGACGTATTAAAACAATACGAGGTGAAAAAGGATGCATATGCAGACACATATCAAAATGAATCGTCAGATGATGATTTTGACCTCGATTAGAAAGCTAAAATTTGCGACAAGAAGACACTTAATGGCAATTCACGATATGGGAGGAATTCGAAATGCAAATCGAATTTTAAAAGATTTAAGTCCATATGTGAATAGTACCGTTTATAAAAAAGAGCATGTATATTACCTCAATAAACAAGGACGTGCGCTATTCGATGATGTAGAAAAGGTTGTGCCCACCATTCGATTAGCACACAGCCTCATGAGAAACGAAGCGTGGCTGAATCTATTTTGTCCTGAGGATTGGCAGATAGAAGCCGCTATACGTTATAAAGTAGATGACAAGAAGCGAACCATTATTCCGGATGTAAAGTACCGTGATAGTGACGGGATTCTCAATGCAGTCGAAATAGATCGTACACAAATGATGAATGTGAACAGTGAAAAAATGAATAAGTATGGTGAATTCACGGTGTATTATAAAAACAAATATAACGGGAAAGTCCCTATCCTTCATTTCTTTACACTCACACCATTTAGGCAAAAGACGCTAGAACAATTTGCTGTGCAGCAAGGTGTATATGCAAAGGTATATGTGATACCTGAAGTGTAAAAGAGAGCATCACATACCAAATTCAGGGTCAAAATAATATTTGTTCATCAAATTGTTTACGATACCGTTGAAATACGCAAACTTACCCTTTTTCATTTTGACTCTATCTTTTACCTTCATCGCAAATTCTTTCATAGCTTGTACACCAATTTGTAGTTCTTGTTCTTTGTCAAACGCCGTTTGGCCTGTTGTATGATTTATTACACAATTGCATTGTTTTACGACCTTCCAAAATTCTTGAATTGTTTTAGCTTTTGAATAAAATGCTGAAGTTAGGGAAACGAAACGTTTCGGAACCCAATGGGCTACAAATTCAGCACATTTAATGTTTTCTTTAGGTACAGCATTATTGTCATTACCATTACGTTTATTTATATCTTTACTCTTTTGTTTTAAGATTTTAGTATTTGTTTTAACGGTAGGACACTTCTTAGTCGTTTCAGTAGGGTGCTTGTGGGACACTTCATTTACAATTGGTTGGATAATAATTGCATTAGAAGTTTGGCGCATATCTTTTTTTCGCTTCATGGCTATTTGCTTAATTATTCTTAAAGTCACAAGTTTCGTCATTAAACGTTGTACAGTTTTATATGATACGCTCATTATCTCAGCTATTCTATTTTTACATAGGAAACTAACACCTACGTATTTGCAGCTATGACGCTTTAAAATTTCAAGTAATGCAATTAATTTAGATTGTACATCTGCACGTTTAATAGACGTTTTAATTACATCTCTGTATACTCTAATCGTTTGATTTAATTCCTGTACATTTGAAAATGTTGATAAATTATGATAGGACTCTGGTTGAGCTAATACATCAATACACTTTTTCATAACGGTTTGTCTCCTTTTTGGAAACAAAAAAGCAACGTCACCGATTTATTGGTAAACGTTGCTTAATACCCCTTGTATGAGGTAAAATAACTCATGAGAGTATAGCAAGTGTTTACCTGGTCAGCTCAGGTGGACGGTATATACGGTGGTCCAACACCATATATACACGCTGTGCTCTTTTGTTTTTATGGTCACATTTTGGTAACGAATGAATAAAATTTAAAATTTATTCATGATTTTTAACGTTACACAAACCGTTGATATATAAGGGTTTATTACTATTTTTAAAACGAACGTAAATAACCTTTATTGACGAACAGGGTCAATTCCTTTTTTTGTTTTCAAATTCTTCTTCTGAAATGACTTTAAATCCGTGTCTTTTAAATAAAGCAGTTGTCACTCCGAAACCAGTTTGCTTATTACCGTTAAATTCTCCAGTGTAAATCGTAGAACTACCACAAGATGGGCTGCGTTCTTTTAAAATAATATATTCTGGGTTTAAATTTTTAATTTGTTCTAATGCTTTATAAGCACCATTTACGAAAGCTGCTGTGACATCTTCGCCATCTTTTGTCATCACTTTCGCTTTTCCGTCTAAAACGTCATCGCCATTCCCGCCAATAATTTCAGCGGAAGGACGAGGCGTTGGTAATCCCCCTAATACTTCAGGACAAATGAGGACTGTATCTTCTTTTTGTAGTAGCTCCTCTATTTTTGAAACAAGATTGTCATTCCCGTCATAACGGCAAGCGATACCACCTAAACAAGCGCTAATTACGATCATATTTTCATCTCCATTAAAAAATATTAACTATCACGCCAATTTCGCTTCCTGCCTCTTACTTATAAATGAGGTGATATAAATGGGAAGCTTATATAATTTAATGAAACCATATAGTGAATTTCGAAGTAAAGAAGAGTTTAATACATATCAAAAACAAGTTTTGAAGTGCTACCGATTTCAATTGAATAAAACTGATTCTATCATTATTCATTTTTTAGGAAAATATGCGGTGAATGAGAAACAAAAAACAGTAGGAGTCGCTTGTCCATTAATGGGGACGATTGCGACGAATGTTGGAAAGAGTATTCGTACAGTACGCCGTTCAATTGCAAAGTTAGAGGAACTAGGAATTATAAAGCGTGTTGCAACAAAAGAGAGACATAAGCGCGGCGGGTATAGTGCGAACTTATATGTATTTCTTACATCTGCGATTGACCGCATGGATGACCGTATGCAAATGTCCGCTTGTAAAATTGAGGATAATGCAACTGGCTGTAGTAAAAATGAGCAAACAAGCGCTGGGGAAACAATTCTTTCTAAAAACATTCCACAAATAAAAGAGAAAAGAAAAGGAACGTACGAGCTTGATGAGACGTATTGCCGTCATGATATACCGAAGCCTTTTATATACGCACTGGTGCCGATGACGAGTAATCCGAAGAAAATTAATATATTTTGGAGTAAGGTCGAGCTTGCATATAAAAAGAGCGGGTTACTAGAACAAGGTGTTTTACTAGAGCAAATATTAGCTGACGAAGAAGTGTATGGAAATTTAATTTGGCGTGTGAAAAGTGTTGTAAGAGCATATAAATATGGGGAAATTCGTAAAGACATTGGGGCACTTTTATACAGTACAGTGCGAGATTTATTTTTAGAGATTGGATTAGAATGGGGAGCAGCATTAAGGAGAAGTAAGGGAATATCACTATTTGATCCATTCAAAAAAGAGCCATGAGTATAATACATGACTCTAATTAGTTAATCGAACTTCCTTACAACTGGAACACGAATCGCTACAAATAGTACGAAGACGATAACAGCTATTGCACCACTTTTCATAACGGTTACGATTGGAATTCCTATTGCAAGTGCAATGGATGTGAATGCATAAGAGAGCGGGATAAAGCCCATTGATGATAGCATAAGTAAACTCATTACGCGTCCCATCATTTCTTCTTTGACTGTCGATTGAATCATTGCCATAAGCGGTACAATCGCCATTGCGATTGTAATACCGTAAAACATGCCAGCTAATAGTGCTTGCCAAAGTACGGTACTAAAGTTGATGGCTAAGAAGAATATACCAGACAATAGCATCATGATAATACAAAATAGACCGCGTCTACGATTAATATTTTTTAAACCGACAATGATAGCACCGATTGCCATTCCACCGCCTACAGATGCCTCTAAGTAACTAAACTGGAGCGAATCACCATGCAGAACGTTTTTAACAAAAAGCGGGAAACCAACTTGCATCGGACCGATTAAAAATAAGTTTAAAAAAGCGCTACAAATAAGGAAAGTTGAAAGGAATGGCGATTCCTTTACATATAAGATTCCTTCTTTAATGGAAGTGAACATACCTTTATCTGTATCTTTTTGTTCTGGCATCGTAAATTGTATTTTTTGAACGAGTATGGCAGCGACAATCAGTAATAAAATCGTAATGGAAAAGATTGTCTCATAGTTCGTAAATTTAATGAGAATTCCGCCAAGTACAGGGCCTAAGATGACCGATGCTTGGTTCGTCATTTGTGTAAGTGAATTCGCTTGTGTTAACCGGCTTTTTTCTACCAATTCCGGTAAGATAGATCCATCTGCTGACCAGAAGAAAGCATCAGCAAGTCCAAAGAATAAAGCGAATAAAGCAAATGTATATAGCGTTACATCACCAACGATAAACCATGTGAGAATGGTTGCGACAAGAATCGCTCGAATGATATTGGAGTAAAACATAATGTTTTTTTTCGGGAATTTATCAGCTACAGCGCCGCCGACAATCATAAAAATAAGCCTTGGAACACTAAGGGCTACGAAAACAACACCGAGTGAAGCTTCAAGGTTTAACGTTTTTGCTATGTACCACGTTTGTGAAAAAGTAAAAAAGGCTAAAGCAAAGCTTGAAAAAAGAGTAGCTGCCCAAAGAAAAAGGAAATTCGTATTTTTTAATAACGGTTTTCCGCTTCCTTCTAAAGCAGTTTTATTTTGTTGTAGTTCCTCCATATTGCTTCCTTTCTATGTGACAAATTTAAACTAAAAAACCAGTAAACGCCCGATTGGTTAGGGCTAATACTCAATGGGAGATGCCCTCCGCTGAGTATAGTTTCACTTTATACAGTTTCTAATATTTCTATACTGCACTTTCTCATTGTAGACAATAATAATGGATTTGCCCAGTAGCTATTTAACGACAAAAAAAGATGCCGAATGGGCATCTTTTTTTAGGCTAACGCAATATAAATATCCAATTGTGCATGATTTGGGTCTAATGCTCTTTCGTCATAAAGCTCAAAGTCTGTTGTGAAGGCACGTTTATTTTCTTTCGACCATTGCCAAATATATTCCCAAGCTTCGCAAACGACTTCAGCAACTGGTCCCTTTCTTGTTGTAAATACCGCATATGTAGCAGCAGGTATTGTTAAAGTTGTCATATTTTCAGGAACGTCTTCTAATGAAGAAACGGGCGTACCGATTGTGAATGTATATGTACCAGTTTCATCTGATTCGTAGTTTGAGTAGAAAGCAAATGTTGCTTTCGTTTTTTGGTTTGGGATGTGATGCATCATTTGTTCTTGGAAGTAGCGGTTCCAAAGCTCTGGGATTTTTCCTTTAGTAGATGCCTCTCTTTCGTTAGTCGTCGTAACTGAAACGCCGATTGCTTGGAAAGCTTCTTTTTTCATTATAATGGGCTCGTTAATCATGAAAATTCCTCCTTTAAAATAAGAACATTCGTTCTTGGTTTTAATATAACATATTTTTATATGTGAAGTTTTTTTTGAAAATTTTAATTATAAATAAAAAATAAGTAAAAAATGGTAAAATTTCTATTTCGTGTACAAATAGATTTGGGAGTATGTTAAGATTTTTATGTATCCTTTAACTGTTATATAAACCTATACAATAGGGCATTTTTTACTATGTTAAAAAATGGTGAAGGTTTGTATAAGTGTCCGATATGTATATATGCTATTTTTGATAAATTAAAATAGTAATATTCTATGAGATTTATATTGTTGACATTGGGATTTCAACGATACATTTTCGTAGGTCGGATTGTTGCGAGTGGATATATATTGCTATGTATACGGCTACGAAATTAAGTAGACGGATAGCAAGCATATAGAAAGGAGAAAGGTAGAAAATATGAAACAAGTATTGAAGTGTTTTAATGTCGTAACAATGATCACACTTCTCCTATCCATCATATTGCCTTCACCCAGTGCTTTTGCAGAGATAAATAAAAAAAGCTGGGATGAGTTACAAGGAAATGATGTGAAAATTAAGGCAGAGCAAGTAAATGCCGAAATATATAGGGGGGAAGTAGCTAAGAGGGAGCACGTATTTCAATATACGATTGAAAATACGGGAGATACACCAATTCAAGAATTGGTGCTTAAACAAAGTAATGAAAATAAAATTACGTTCCTCTCGCAATCTGTCAAAGTAAACGGAGAGAAGTTACCTGAAAATAAAGTAGCGGATTTCTATGTAGAAGAAAAAGATAAGGGAGGAAAACTTCTTTCTTCTAATCTTAAAATTCGAGATTTAAAATCACACGAAAAAATGACGGTGCTAATAAAGGCTAGCCGCACGCAGCATTTTAATAAAGAATACAAACAAAAGATTAGTGTGCAAAAAGATCAAGTACAAATAGGAAACATGTCTGTAGATGTTGAGGGAATCCCTTCTGAAGAAAAGGTAGCAGCTAATGCCGATGAGGAGGCTGACAGTAGTAAGAAAGAAGTTGGCCCATCAGCTAATAATACAATTAAAAAAGTTGATGAAAAGCTAAAAGTATCTGTAGAAGATGAAAATAACCCTACATCAAAAACAGAACTACCAGAACAACCAGTAACCGAAGCTGAGAAACAGCCAGAAAAAGAGGCAGTAAAGCAGAGTGTTGCAGAAGTACAAGCTGCGTCAGAAAATGCTTCGAAGGTTCAAATCCAAACAGGAGATAAACAAGGATTTGGAGACCCGTTGTATTCTATAATTGCTCCTGGTAATTTAGTACAGACTGGTAATGTGACGCTTGGTTTGACAGATAATCATTATACTAGGCAAAGTGTTGGTGGCAAAACCAATAAAAAAGCTGTAGATGTTGATAATGATGATACTACATTTAATTCATCAACAGGTGCATTTCCTAACATTCCTGCTGGAAGTAAAGTGAAAAAGGCATATTTATTTTGGACAGCAGCTATGGGGACTCCAAGTGATGCAAGGACAGATTATAGAGTTAGCGATGAAGATGTAAGAGAACCCGTTAAAATGAAGATGGGAAATAAGCAATATGCTGAAATAAGTGCTGATAGTATACGAAAAGCGGATTATTTACCGTATATTGCAAATCACTATAGCAGTGGCGCAGGATATGTTGCATATGCTGACGTAACAAATGTAATTGCAAAACAAGGTATTTCTCAAACGGTGACAGTTGCGAATGTACCACAAATTAAATTTGAAAAAGGCAGTGGCTACTACTGGGGCAACTGGAATCTTATATTAGTTTATGAAAACTATAAAGAAACAGTAAAAGACATGAAGATTTGGGAAGGGCTAGTCTCTCAAAAAAGTACAGCCTGGACAGATATTAGTGTTAATAAAATAAACACACCAAAAGAAGGCGCTTTTAAGGCGAAATTTAGTTATTTTTCATCGCAAGGTGATCCAGCTGATAATGATGGATATGCCTATGATTATGGAGAGTATGATTTTGGGTTAGGGTATCAAAAGTTTAAAAATATTAAAGGTAAAGATAATGATGTTAATGACTCATCTATGACAGAAGTACAAGTAGATGGCACTAACGAATTTGTTACGAAAAAATACCCAGGATATAATCCAGATTGGACAAATTCTTTCAGTACAGATATTCATACGTATCACCTTGAAGGACCTACTCAAGTGAAAAATGATTTAAAAGAAGCAAAAATGCGTTTTAGAGCATATGGTGGTGGCGGTGATATTTACGTATTAAATAACGCCACATTCGTTACAGAGCATAATGCGCCAAACTTACAAGTTGATAAAAAGGCGTTAGATAGTGCTGGGAAAGAAATTAAGGACGTTAAAGCTGGTGAAGAGTTTACGTATCAAATTGAAGTGAAAAATGATACGAAAAATAACCAAGCCCCTGTATCTAATGTAAAAGGTTTTGATAAATTAGATGATCGTTTAGAGTATGTTCCGGGATCTATTCAATATGTGTCTGGAAGTAATAAAGGAAATAAAACAGATAATGCAAGCGATGATGAAGCAGAGTTTGTAAATAATCAAATTGATTTCCGTATTGGTGAAGGTGCAAATGCTAAAGACGGCGGTGTTTTAAAGCCTGGTGAAAGTACCGTTATTACATTCAAAGTAAAAGTGAAAGATTCTGTACAATCAGATACAACAGTAAAAAATATCGTTGTTGTAAAGGGACAAGATAGTGCCGAGATAAAGTATGAAACTGAGGACGATGCAGATATTACGGTTACGACTCCAAAAGAGATCCCTGGAGAAATAGAAGCTAAAAAAATAGCATCTAATAAAACACCGAAACTAGGTGACGAAGTAGAGTATCGTATTACATTTAAAAATAAGACAAAAGATGGACGTCTAGATGTATTGATGATTGAAGATGAATTACCAAGCAATCTTGAATACGTGAAAGATAGTTTGAAAGCAGAAGGTGCAAAACCAGAGCCAGTAGAGCTGAAGTTTGAAAATGGAAAAGTAATTGCAAAGTATCCAGAAATTATGGATATGGAAGAAAGAAGTATCGTCTTTAAAACAAAAGTAAAAGAAACTGCAAAAATTGGTGAAGAAATTGTTAATAAAGCAACCGTTAGAGATAAAACAAATCCACCAAAGAATCTAGAAGAGAAGATTACACCACAGCATAAGGCCGGTAAAATTGCTGCAAAGAAAAAAGCAACAAATAAGAAGCCGAAGCTAGGAGAAGAAGTTGAATATCAAATTAGCTTCCAAAATACGGTGGAAAACGGAAAACTAGATGCAGTTACAATAGAAGATGAAATTCCAGCTAACTTAGAATTTGTTCAAGGTAGTGAGAGAGCTGAAGGTGCCGAACCAAATCCAGTAGAGTTAAAAGTAGAAAATGGTAAGATAATCGCAAAATATCCAGAGATTACGGATACAAAAGAGCGAAGCATTGCCTTTAAAGTGAAAGTAAAAGAAGAGGCAAAAGCGGGAGAAACGATTGTTAATAAAGCGGTTGTGAGTGAGCCAAATGGACAAACTGAGCATCCAGAAGAAAAGATTACGCCGGATTATAAATACGGTAAAGTGGATGTAGAAAAAAGCGTAACGAATCAAACACCAAAACTAGGAGAAGAAGTGGAATACCGCATTACATTTCATAATACGATAGAAAACGGAAAACTAGAAAAGGTGCTAGTAGAAGATACACTACCTAAAGATGTTGAATACGTAAAAGATAGTTTGAAAGCTGAAGGGATAAAACCAGAGCCAGTAGAACTAAAAGTGGAAGACGGCAAAGTAATGGCAAAGTATCCAGAAATTACGGATACAGAAAAAAGAAGTATTGTTTTTAAAGTGAAAGTAAAAGATTCGGCAAAAGTAGGGGAGGCAATCGTAAATAAAGCAATTGCAAAAGATCCGAAAAATGAGCCTGTTGAATCAAAGGTTGTTATTACACCGCAAAGTAAAAAAGGTGAAATTGCTGCTACAAAGGTAGTTAATAATAAGAAGCCAAAGTTAGGCGAAGAAATCGAGTACCGCATTAGTTTTCATAATACGGTTGAGAACGGAAAACTTGAAGAGGTGCGAGTGGAAGATACAATTCCAAAAGGTCTTGAATATGTAGAAAATAGCATCAAGGCCGAAGGAGAAGCACCTGGACCAGTAGAATTAGCTGTTGAAAATGGGATAGTCAAAGCTAAGTATATCGATATTATGGATATGAAAGAAAGAAGTATCGTCTTTAAAGTAAAGGTGAAGGAAGAAGCAAAAGTAGATAAAGAGATTGTCAATAAAGCAATTGTTGATGATACGAAAAATCCACCGATTGAGCCGGAGGAAAGAATTACTCCACAACATAAAGATGGGATAATTGATGCGATTAAGACAGTAGATAATCCAACACCGAAACTAGGGGAAGAAGTGGAATACCGAATTAGCTTTAAGAATACGGTAGAAAACGGAAAACTTGAAAAGGTAATAATAGAGGATACAATTCCTAACGGTTTAGAGTATGTAAAAGGCAGTGAAAAGGCTGAAGGTGATAAACCAGCTCCATTAAAGTTAAGTGTGAAAGATGGAAAAGTCACTGCTGAATACGAAAATATTACGGATATGAAAGAAAGAAGTATTGTCTTTAAGGTAAAGGTGAAGGAAGAAGCGGAAGTAGGTAAGGAAATCATCAATAAGGCAATTGTGGATGATATGAAAGATCCGAAAGAACCAGAAGCGAAAATTACACCATTACACAAAGATGGAAAAATTAAAGCGAAGAAAAGCGTAAATAATGAAACACCGAAGTTAGGAGAAGAAGTAGAATACCGAATTAGTATGAAAAACACGGTTAAGTACGGAAAGCTAACAGACGTGATAATAGAGGATACTTTACCAGAAGGTTTAGAGTATGTAGAAAATAGTTTGAAAGCAGAAGGTGTCGGAACAGATTCAGTAGAGCTGAAATTTGAAAACGGTAAGGTAATGGCAAAATATCCAGAAATTATGGATACAGAAGAAAGAAGTATCGTTTTTAAAGTGAAAGTAAAAGAAGGAGTAACAGTCGGTAAAAAAATCATTAATAAAGCAACTATTGATGATTCGCAAAATAAGCCAGTTAATCCGACTGCGGAAATTATTCCTCAGTATAAAGATGGAAAACTTGAAGCGAAAAAGATGGTAAATAATGAAACGCCGAAGTTAGGAGAAGAAGTGGAATACCGAATCAGCTTTAAAAATACGGTAGAACATGGAAAGCTAACAGAGGTAAAGATAGAAGATGATTTACCAAATGGATTAGAGTATGTGAAAGATAGTGTGAAAGTAGAAGGTTCTAAGCCAGATCCAGTGGAATTGAAATTTGAAAACGGTAAGGTAATGGCAAAGTATCCTGAGATTACAGATACAAAAGAGAGAAGTATTACCTTTAAAGTGAAAGTAAAAGGTAAAGTGAGCGATTCAATTGTTAATGAAGCGATTGTGAGCGATACGAAACATCCGCCAGAAACACCGACAGCAGAAATTATTCCGCAACATAAAGACGGAAAAGTGAAAGCGAAGAAGACGGTAAATAATGAAACGCCGAAGTTAGGAGAAGAAGTAGAATACCGAATTAGTTTTAAAAACACGGTAGAAGACGGAAAACTAGCAGAGGTGAAAATAGAAGATACTTTACCAAAAGGTTTAGAGTACGTAGAAAACAGTGTGAAAGCAGAAGGTTCTAAGCCGGATCCAGTAGAATTGAAAGTGGAAAATGGTAAGGTAATGGCGAAGTATCGAGAGATTACGGATACAGAAGAAAGAAGTATTACTTTTAAAGTGAAAGTAAAAGATGAAGTGAAAGTCGGTAAAAAAATCGTCAATAAAGCAATTATTGATGATACGAAAAATGAGCCAGAAACACCGACGGCAGAAATTACTCCACAGCATAAAGACGGAAAAGTGGAAGCGAAGAAAACGGTAAATAATGAAACACCGAAGTTAGGAGAAGAAGTGGAATACCGAATTAGCTTTAAAAATACGGTAGAAAACGGAAAGCTAGCAGAGGTAACAATAAAAGATGATTTACCAAATGGATTAGAGTATGTGAAAGATAGTTTACGAGCAGAAGGTTCTAAGCCAGATCCGGTAGAACTGAAAGTGAAAGATGGAAAAGTAATCGCAAAATATCCAGAAATTACGGATACAGAAGAAAGAAGTATTACTTTTAAAGTGAAAGTAAAAGAAGAATTTAAGGTTGGTGAAGGCATTGTCAATAAAGTAGTTGTTGATGATACAAAAGATCCAACAACTTCAGAAGTAACAATTACGCCAGAATATAAAGACGGTAAGCTTAAAGCAGAGAAATTTGTAAACAATAAAAAACCGAAATTAGGAGAAGAAGTAGAATACCGAATTAGTTTTAAAAACACGGTAGAAAACGGAAAACTAGTAGAGGTTACAGTAGAAGATGAAATTCCAGCTGGATTAGAGTACGTGGAGAACAGTTTACAAGCAGAAGGCTCTAAACCAAGTCCGGTAGAATTGAAATTTGAAAACGGCAAGGTAATGGCAAAGTATCTAGAAATTGCGGATACAAAAGAAAGAAGTATTATTTTTAAAGTGAAAGTAAAAGAAGAGGTAGAAATAGGTAAGGAGATTGTTAATAAAGCAATCGTAGTAGATACAAAAAATGAGCCAGAAGAGCCTCATGTGGAAATTACTCCGCAATATAAAGATGGTAAAATTGCTGCGCAGAAAGTGGCAAATAATCATAAACCGAAACTAGGAGAAGAAGTAGAATATCGAATTAGTTTTAAAAATACGATAGAAAACGGGAAACTAGCAGAGGTAAATATAAAGGATGCATTGCCAAATGGTTTAGAGTATGTAGAAGGTAGCATCACAGCAGAAGGTTCTAAACCGAAACCAGTAGAGCTACAGGTGAAAAATAATAAGGTAATGGCAAAGTATCCAGAAATTACAGATACAAAGGAAAGAAGTATTGTCTTTAAAGCGAAGGTAAAAGAAAGCGCAAAAGTGGGTGAAGAAATCGTAAATGAGGCGATTGTGGATGATACAAAGAATGTACCAGAAGAGCCTTATGTACCGATTACACCGCAATATAAAGATGGAAAAATTGAGGCAAGAAAAGAAGTAAGTAATCATGAACCGAAGTTAGGTGAGGAAATCGAATATCGAATTATTTTTAATAATACGGTGAAAGATGGAAAACTAGCAGAGGTAAAAATAGAAGATAAAATTCCAGCTGGATTACAGTTTGTAGAAGGAAGCGAAAAGGCTGAAGGTGACGAGCCAAAACCAGTGGAATTGAAATTTGAAAATGGCAAGGTAATGGCAAAGTATTCAGAGATTATGGATACGAAAGAAAGAAGTATTGTCTTTAAAGTAAAGGTGAAAGATTCAGTTACAATAGGGAAGGACATTACAAATAAAGCGATTATTCATGTGGATGATCCGAACCATCCAGTAATTGATCCGACAGCAAAAATTACACCGCAATATAAAGACGGTAAAATTGCTGCTCATAAAAAGGTGAATAATGATAAACCGAAGCTAGGGGAAGAAATCGAATACCGAATTTCATTTAATAATACGGTGAAAGATGGAAAACTGGCAGAGGTGAAAATTGAGGATGAAATTCCGTCTGGTTTAGAGTATGTGAAAGATAGTCTAAAAGCAGAAGGTGATAAGCCAGCACCAGTAGAGTTGAAAGAAGAAGCTGGTAAGGTTAGTGCGAAGTATGAAAATATCACTGACTTGAAAGAAAGAAGCATTATCTTTAAAGTGAAGGTGAAAGATTCTGTTGAAGTGGACAAAGCAATTGTAAATAAAGCAATTGTTGATGATACAAAAAATCCACCAGAGCGACCAGAAGTAGAAATTACCCCGCAGCATAAAGACGGTAAAGTTAAAGCTGATAAAAAGGTAAATAAAAAAGATCCAAAGCTAGGAGAAGAAGTAGAGTACCGAATTAGTTTTAAAAATACGGTAGAAAACGGAAAACTAGCAGAAGTGAAAATTGAGGATCAATTACCAACTGGTTTAGAGTATGTGAAGGATAGTTTAAAATCAGAAGGTAATGAGCCAGCGCCAGTAGAGTTAAAAGAAGAAGCTGGGAAAATTATAGCGAAGTATGAAAATATTACTGATACAGCTGAGCGTAGTATTAGCTTTAAAGTGAAAGTAACGGAAGTAGCAAAAGTCGGTAAGAAAATCGTGAATACGGCAATTGTGGATGATGACAATCCGAAGAATCCTCCGCAAAAACCAGAAGCGATTATTACGCCGGAGTATAAGGACGGAAAACTAAAAGCTGAGAAAACAGTAAATAATCCAGCTCCAAAATTGGGAGAAGAAGTAGAGTATCGAATTACTTTCCGTAACGTAGTAGAGCATGGGAAAGTAGCGAAGGTAAAGATTAAGGATGAATTACCAACGGGCTTAGAGTTTGTAGAAGGTAGTGAAAGAGCCGAGGGAGAGAATCCGAAACCGTTGTATATGAAAGTGAAAAACGGAATCGTCCTTGCGGAATATCCAGAAATTACGGATACGAAAGAAAGAAGTATCGTCTTTAAAGTGAAAGTGAAAGAAAAAGCTAAAGTAGGCGAAGAGATTGTGAACAAGGCGATTGTGGAAGATACAATAAATCCACCAGAGCAACCGAATATCTCTATTCAGCCTCAATATAAAGATGGTGCATTACAAGCAGAAAAAACAGTAAGTAATCATGAACCAAAGTTAGGAGAAGAAGTAGAATATCGAATTAGCTTTGAAAATACGGTAGAGAATGGAAAACTAACTGAGGTAAAGGTAGAAGATGAAATTCCAGCCGGTTTAGAATACGTACAAGATAGTATAAAATCTGATGGGCCGGAACCACATCCAGTGGAACTTAAAGTAGAGAATGGAAAAGTAACAGCAAAGTATCCAGAAATTACGGATACGAAAAAAAGAAGTATCATCTTTAAAGTGAGAGTACAAGAGACGGTACAAGTAGGAAAAGAGATTGTAAACAAGGCGGTTGTGGATGATAATAATCCGACGACTCCGCCAGTTGAGCCACTTATACCAATCACACCGCAATATAAAGGTGGGAAACTAGAGGCAAGAAAAGAAGTAAGTAATTATGAACCAAAGCTAGGGGAAGAAATTGAATATCGAATTACTTTTAACGGCACAGTAGATGGCGGGAAGTTAGTTGATGTGAAAATTGAAGATGAAATTCCAGCCGGTTTAGAATATGTGACAGATAGTTTGGAGGCTGTAGGTGATAAACCTGCACCAATAGAGCTTAAAGTAGAGAATGGAAAAGTAACAGTGAAGTATCCAGAAATTACGGATACGAAAGAAAGAAGTGTCATCTTTAAAGTAAAGGTAAAAGAAACAGCAAAAGTTGGAGGAGAAATAACAAATAAAGCGATTATTGAAGTGGATGATCCGAAACATCCAGTTATAGAACCGACAGCGAAAATAAAGCCAGAATATAAAGATGGTAAGTTAACAGCAGCGAAGACAGTAAGTAATAAAGAGCCAAAGCTAGGAGAAGAAGTAGAATACCGAATTAGCTTCAAAAATACGGTGGAAAACGGAAAACTAGATGTAGTTACAATAGAAGATGAAATTCCAGCCGGTTTAGAATACGTGCAAGATAGTCTTAGATTTGAAGGTGCTGAGCCAAATCCAGTAGAGTTAAAAATGGAGTTTGGAAAAGTAATCGCGAAATATCTAGACATTGCGGATATGAAAGAACGTAGTATTATTTTTAAAGCGAAGGTAAAAGAAGCACCAAGTAAAGGGATAACAAATAGAGCGGTAGTGGATGATGGAATAAATCCGCCACTTGAGCCTACAGTTACAATTTTACCGAAAACAAAAGAAGATTTTAAGATACCGAAAGAAGAACCAGAAGTGAAACCGGAAGATCCGAAAGAACCAGAAGTGAAACCGGAAGATCCGAAAGAACCAGAAGTGAAACCGGAAGATCCGAAAGAGCCGAAGGAGCCAGAAGTGAAACCGGAAGAACCGAAAGAGCCGAAGGAGCCAGAAGTGAAACCGGAAGATCCGAAAGAACCGAAGGAACCAGAAGTGAAACCAGAAGTAAGATTGGAAAAATTAATTAAAGAGCCGCAAGTAAAAACAGAAAGAGAATTACCGAAAACAGGGGCAGCGTCTCCATGGATGATGTCAGTTGGTGCTGGAATTTCATTCTTAGTTGGCGGAGTATTATTCGTATTAGGTAGAAGAAGAAAACAATAATTTTTTTAGACGAAAAGCACACTGAGTTCGATAGTTTATCGAATTCAGTGTGCTTTCGTGGTATATAAAATAAAAGCTCCTTCCACGTATGGAAGGAGCTTTTATTTTTACATATTAAAACATGCTTGAGCTATGCATTGGTTGAAGTTTTGCATTTGGATCGAAGTAAGCTTTTGCATTGTTTACTGCTGTTGGTGCTTCACCGAAGCCGCAAGCAATGAGTTTTACTTTTCCTTCATATGTACAAATGTCACCAGCAGCGTAAATGCCAGGAATATTTGTTTCCATTTTTGAATTTACAAGGATGCTGTTTTTTTGTATATCTAAGCCCCAGTTTTTAATTGGGCCAAGAGAAGAAACGAAGCCATAGTTTACAATTACGTCATCAACATCGATGATAACTTTTTCTTCAGTTTTTACGTGCTGAAGAACGACTTGTTCAATTTTGTCATCACCAATGAGTTCAACTGGAACATACGGTGTACTTACTTCTGCACGAGAATTCATTAAGTTTTCGACGCTATGTTCATGCGCACGGAATTTATCGCGGCGATGAACGATTGTAACTTTTTCAGCGATCGGTTCTAACATCATTGTCCAATCAACAGCTGAATCGCCGCCGCCAAATACTACGACGCGCTTACCGGCAAATTTATTCATATCATCAACGAAATAATGTAAGTTTTTCTTTTCATACTTTGCTGTACCTTCTAATTCTAAGCGGCGTGGTTGGAAAGCACCATTGCCAGCAGTAATAATAACTGATTTAGAATAGTGAGTTTGCTTATTCGTAACAAGTTTAAATATACCGTCAGCTTGTTTCTCAAGCGTATCGACAGCTTCTTCTAAACAAACGGTTGGGTCAAATTTCTTCATTTGCTCTTTTAAGTTATCAACTAATTCTTGTGCGCGCACTTTTGGGAATCCAGCTACATCATAAATGTATTTTTCAGGGTAGAGTGCGGATAATTGTCCTCCAAGTTGAGGTAAGCTTTCAATGATTTTTACACTTGCTTGTCTCATACCGCCATAAAATGCTGTGAACAGTCCCGTTGGACCACCACCAATAATTGTTATGTCGTAAACTTTTTGATTTTCTGCCACTTTCATTCCCCCTATAGATGGAATTTTGATATTGATTTCATATATTGTTCATATGTACACGAAAATCCTGCAAATGATGATACTTTCAAATAAATGATAGCATATTTGAGTTCATAATACTTCTGAAAACGACTGAATTGTGTGTAAGTTTTCGCATAGGTTCTTTTTTATTGTATAAAATATACAGAAAGGAAAATACATGAAAAAAAGGCTAAAAAACCCTTGAAAACGCTATGTTATTTTAAAATATTGATAATTCTCCAGACGCTTGAATTCTGGAATAAAACCGACTAATATAGGGAAGTATTATGTTAAATTTCTATGACAAAATTCGTACGATTTTTTGACTGCGTTTTGTTATGATATAGAATGTGATAAATTCCACATTCTTGACAAATAGAGTTTTTAGTACTTGGTATTATTTTTCATTACTATTATATAAAGAAAAGGGTTGTGATTTGGTGAAGACTCCAAAAATCGTAGTTTTAGGTGCAGGTTATGGCGGGATGATTACGACTGTTCGTCTGCAAAAAGCATTATCTGTAAATGAAGCTGAAATTACGCTAGTAAACAACAACAGCTATCACTACCAAGCGACTTGGTTACACGAGAGCGCAGCTGGTACATTACAAGATGAAAAAATCTGTCTAGATATTCAAGACGTTATTGATACAAATAAAGTGAACTTTGTACAAGACACAGTAGTAGAAATTAAAGCTGCTGAAAAACGCATTATCTTAAAAGACGGCGAGTTAGAGTATGACTACTTAGTAATTGGTCTTGGTTTCGAATCAGAAACATTCGGAATTACAGGATTAAAAGAGCATGCATTCTCAATCGCTAACATTAATGCAACTCGTGAAATTCGTGAGCATATGGAAGCTAGTTTCTCTAAATATGCAACTGAACAACGCGATGAGTTAGTAACAATCGTTGTTGGTGGTGCTGGATTTACTGGTATCGAGTACGTAGGTGAGCTTGCAAACCGTGTTCCTGAACTTTGCAAAGAGTACAATGTACCACGTGAAAAAGCACGTATCATCTGTGTAGAAGCTGCTCCAACAGCACTTCCAGGTTTCGATCCAGCGTTAGTAGAATACGCTGTAAAACAACTTGAGAAAAAAGGTGTAGAATTCCGCATCGGTACAGCAATTAAAGAAGCAACTGAAGAAGGTATTATCGTTGCGAATGGCGATGACACTGAATTAATTAAGTCTGAAACAGTAGTTTGGGCTGCAGGTGTTCGTGGTAACGGTATTGTGGAAGAGTCTGGATTTGAAGCAATGCGCGGACGTGTAAAAGTTGATGAGTACATGCATGCTCCAGGATACGAAGATGTATTCATGGTTGGTGACGCAGCGTTAATCATTAATGAAGAAATTAACCGTCCATACCCACCAACAGCACAAATCGCAATTCAACAAGGTTACAATATTGCACACAACTTAACTGTATTAGTTCGTGGTAAAGGCGAAATGAAGAAATTCGCATTTGATAATAAAGGATCTGTATGTTCTTTAGGTCATGACGATGCAATGGGCGTTGTTATGGGTAAAAAGTTAACAGGTTGGAAAGCTTCCTTCATGAAGAAAGTAATCGATAACCGTTACCTATTCTTATTAGGTGGACCTTTATTAGTTCTTAAAAAAGGTAAATTAAAGTTCTTTTAATATATATTAGAAAAAGCAGAAACGGCTAAGAGCTGTTTCTGCTTTTTTCATATTAAAAATATAGTATAATATAAAAAGAAAGAATATTCTGTCCGTTCTGAAAGAGGAGGTTATTACATCATGGAGAAACGAGGGAAGGTATGGCTGGCTGTTAGTGGTTTAGTAGCTACAAAAGATGGTAGGTGGCTATTTGTTAAGAAGAAATACAGTGGATTAAAAGGGAAATGGTCTTTACCGGCTGGTTTTGTAAATGAAGGTGAGACGGTTGATGAAGCTGTGAAACGCGAAGTGTTAGAAGAGACAGGCATTGTCGCTCATGTGAAGGGGATCATTGGTGTTCGATCGGGTGTTATTCGTAATGAGATTAGTGATAATATGATTATTTTTCTTTTGGAGCCTGAAGGAGAAAATATTATTATACAGGAGAAAGAATTGTCTGAAGTGGCGTTCTTACATCCGGATAAGATTGTAGACGATCCGAATACGTCTGTGCTTATTAAATATTTGTTAGAAGGAAGATCAGAACTACATCTTGAAGTGGACAAAACATTAAATCCAGGCGAACCATTTGGTTATACAGCTTATCACGTATTTACGGCACGTGCGAAGGAGAGGGGAAAAGAGTGAGTATACCGGTACTACTTATTTCAATGATGTTATTCTTTATTTTGTTCTTTGGAATTGGATTTTTACTCAACATGATTTTGCGAGCTACTTGGGTAATGGTTATTGTGTATCCGATTGTTTGTATGCTTATTATTAATAAAGCGAGTATGTGGGATTATTTTTCAAAACCGAAAGAAACATTTTCTTCATTTGGGACAAGTGTATCGCACTTAGGACAAGCAGACGTATTTATTCTATCTACTGGATTAGTAGGGGCTGCTTTAGCAGGAGTCGTAATCAAGAAACTTCGGAAAAGCGGATATCAAATGTTTTAATCTCCAATTAAGTTGGAGATTATTTTTTTGCATATTCCTTCATGGTATAGGGAATGATTAACGATGAAGGAGTGTGGAATATAAAAATGTTAAAACGATATTGTATTCGCATTATGATGACTTGTTTACTTGCAATTGCATTATGCGTAACATGGAATGCTTTCACAGGAGTTTCTTTATTAGAGATTGTAAAGAAGTATGAGGGAACGAGTGCAAAAGAAGTACATGCAGCAGAAGTTAAGAGAAATGTTGCTCCGAGTAAAGAAGTGATAAATGCTTTAGAGCAGGCAAACGACTGGTCTAAATATCGTTCAATTGAAATGACTGCAACAGGTTATACGTCGGGAATTGAGTCAACTGGTAAGAGGCCGGGACATCCGGAGTATGGTATTACATATTCAGGTGTTAAGGCGAAAAGGGATTTATATTCCACAATCGCAGCGGACTTACGCGTATTCCCAATTGGAACAATTTTATTCGTACCAGGTTATGGGTATGGTGTAGTAGCTGATAAGGGCGGTGCAATAAAAGGAAACCGTCTTGATCTATATTATGATACGGTGAAAGATGTTTATAGCCAATGGGGTAAGAAAAAAGTAAATGTGTACGTAGTAAAAGTAGGAAATGGTAAGTTTACAGAAGAAGAGTTAACGATGTTAAATCAAGACGAAACGATGCAAGTGTTTCGTGGTCAATATTTAAAACAAAGATAGTCTAGTCGTAATTACGCTAGACTTTTTTTCTTGGCTTATTTCATAATAGAGGGGATTTTACACGTCATATAACTGTAGTTAGAATTGTCGCATTTTATCGAAAATAAAGTTATAATGGTGGTAGAGAAATTTAGGGGGTCTGAACATGTTTCAAGTACAAAAAGAATTAGCAGGTCACGAAGCAGTAATTGTCGCTTTATTTGAAGAAGAGAAAATGAGTAGTTTTGTACAAGAACTGGACAAAGCGTTTGAAGGACAATTACAAGTTTTACTAGAAGAGAAAGAATTATCTACGAAGAAAAAGGCCATTTCGAAAGTACATAGCTTAGGAAAAACAAATGTGAAACGTTATTACTTTGTTGGTTTAGGCAAGAAAGAGTCTTACACGACAGAAACGTTACGTGCGGCTCTTGGTAAGGCATTTAAAACACTGCAAGTAGCAAAAGTACAAGATGCAGCAATCTTACTTGATTCTTTCGTAACAGAGAAATTAGAGGCGATTGATGTCGCTCATATTGCAGCAGAGGTACAAGGCCTTGGTACATATGAATTACAAACGTATAAATCAGATAAAAAGGATCGTGTAGAGTTAGAGAAGTTCACGGCTATTACAGCGGAAGATGCACAAGAAATTGAAGCCGCATTAACAGTTGGCTACGTACATGGACGTGCAACAAATTCAGCTCGTACACTTGTAAATATGCCGCCAAACGTATTAACAGCGACAAAGCTTGCTGAGTATGCTGTTGAATTAGCGGAGAAGTATGATATGGACTATAAAGTTCTTGAGAAAGAAGAGATGGAAGATCTTGGTATGGGTGCGTTGCTTGCAGTAAACCAAGGTAGTGTAGAGCCACCAAAAATGATTGCTCTTATTTATAAAGGAAAAGAAGAGTGGACAGATGTCATTGGATTCGTTGGAAAAGGTATTACATACGATACAGGTGGTTATTCTTTAAAACCACGTGAAGGCATGGTCGGTATGAAAGGTGATATGGGTGGTGCAGCTGCTGTATTAGGTGCGATGGAAATTATCGGTGAACTTCGCCCAGAACAAAATGTGATCGCTGTTATTCCTTCAACTGATAACGTTGTAAGTGGTACGGCATTTAAGCCAGACGATGTAATTACATCTATGAGCGGAAAAACAATTGAAGTATTAAATACGGATGCAGAAGGTCGTCTAGCTTTAGCTGACGGTATTACGTATGCGAAAAAACTTGGTGCAAACTACCTTGTTGATGTTGCAACATTAACAGGCGGTGTAATTGTTGCACTTGGAAACTATACGACAGGCGCAATGACAAATAATGAAGAGTTATTTGAGCAAGTGCTAGAGGCTTCTATGGAAACAGATGAGCCAATTTGGCAACTACCGATTTTTGATCGTGATAAAGAACGCGTTCGAAACAGTAAGTTTGCTGATTTAAATAACTCACCAGGCCGTGAAGGACATGCGGTTATGGCAGGTACATTCTTAGGCGAATTCGCTGAAGATACACCGTGGGTACACTTAGATATCGCTGGAACATCAGAAACAAAAGGCGCGCACGACTTAGGTCCAGCTGGAGCAACTGGTGCAATGGTACGTACACTTGCAACACTTGTGGAGCGCTTTGGAGAAGAATAATTTTTTGAAGAAAAGGCTGTCTCAAATTTTTGAGGCAGTCTTTTTTATTGGTATTTAATAGTTGATTTTCAATGTTATACTTATGTGATATAATTTTCCCTGTATTAGAAGTAAATAACAATTGAATAGGGAGGGAAAGAAGAGAGTGACAAAAATAGAAGCACTCTTATTATTATGAGGGAAGGGACTTTATCTCAACAAAATATAGTTGTATTGTTTTTTAAACAGTTACGCCCGAAACAGTGGACTAAAAACTTGCTTGTATTTGCAGCGTTAGTCTTTTCAATAAAACAAGTATCTTTAACTATGGTGGCACAAGCTGCAATTTGTTTTGCGCTATTTTGTGCAATATCTGGCTGTGTCTATATTTTAAATGATTTTATGGATATTGAGGCAGATCGACAACACCCTGTTAAGCGATATCGACCGATGGCATCGGGGGCATTAAATCCGTACTTTGCTATTACAGCAGGTTGTGTTATTTTAGTAGCGTCTTTAGTAGTTTCATATATATTAAATCCGTTATTGTGCTTAGTATTAGCAGCCTATTTTATTTTAAATGTAGCGTATTCAATTCGTTTAAAGCACGTTGTAATCATTGATATTTTAATTATTGCAGCTGGATTTGTTTTACGAGCATTGGCCGGTGGATTAGTTATTCAAGTGCCATTTACACCGTGGTTTTTATTATGTACATTATTACTGTCACTATTCTTGGCTATTAATAAAAGAAGACATGAATTAGTATTGTTACAGAATAATAAAGGTTCTCATAGAAAAGTATTAGAAAGTTATTCTCCTGCTTTGTTAGACCAATTAAGTACAATTGTTACATCGGCAACTATTGTAACTTATGCCATCTTTACTTTTAATGCAGGGAAAAGTATCTATTTAATGTGGACAATCCCATTTGTAATTTACGGGATCTTTCGTTATTTATATTTAGTTCACATGGAAGATAAAGGTGGAGAGCCAGATAAAGTTTTATTAGAGGATCAGCATATTTTAATAACAGTGTTGTTATATGCGATAACAGTTATTATTATACTATTGAACTTTTAATTACTCTATTCGGGTTTGTTAAAACGTTTAAGAGGAGTGTCTTAAACGTTTTTTATTTGGAATAAAACATTTTTTGAATATAAACAGTTAAGGAGTATAGAGATGCAACAATTTTTAATGATTATTTTATCAGTTGGTATGGGAGTTGTAGGGCAAATTTTATTAAAGTTTGGCGCAATGAAATCACAAAGTTCAGCGGCTGTAGGTATTATGAATTTCATTAACGTACCGAACTTTTTCGGACTAGCTTTTTACGGTTTAAGTGCATTATTATGGATGATTGTGCTGAGAAAGGTTGATTTAAGTTATGCATACCCAATGGTGAGTTTCGGATATGTATTTGTTATTATTGCGTCAGCATTATTATTTGGTGAAACAATCAATTTCATGAAAATTGCTGGAATGGTATGTATAGTAGCTGGCATTTTATTTATTGCAAAATCATAGGAGGTAAAGCAATGGGAACATATTTATATTGTATACTTCCATTTATAGCTTGGGTAGCTTCGGGAGTATTGAAATTTTTAGTGAATTATCTTCGTTCTGGAAAAGATGCTTTTCGTTTAGTTGGAAATGGTGGATTTCCTAGTACGCATACAACGATTTTATCAAGTATGGTCATGACAATAGGGTTTCATGAAGGGTTTAATACACCGATGTTTGGAATCGGGATAGCAATTTTAACAATTGTTATCATTGATGCCACAGGACTTCGCCGTACAGTTGGTAAACATGCAAGAATGTTGAATAAACATATAAGTTCGGAAGAAGAAAAATTAAGAGAGCGTCAAGGACATCATTGGCATGAGATTTTTGGTGGGCTTGTGTTAGGAACAGTTATTGGGTACGTGGCACATCTAATTATGTTATTTCTACCGTAGAGAGGAGAAGAAGTATTGAATATTTGGAATGATTATAAAGGAAAGGGGATATTAGCCCTTGTCCTTTTCATTTTTTATTGGTCATTTTATTTTTTTATCGGTTGGAAAATGGATACTCACTCTAAGCTTTTTATTGAAGCTTGGGTGGTTGATACCTATTTTTCTTTTGATCAAGGATATTATATCATCTCCTTTTTCCTTGAAAAAGTAGATGTAGCAGCGGCGACCTGGTTCCGACATCCATTCCTTTATTATTTTATTCAACAATTCATGTGGATGCTGGAGACAGTAAAAGTAGGGAATATTGTACATGGTATTATATTCATTCAAACGTTTTTAAGCGCGCTCAGTGTAGTGATGATTTATACATTATGCTGTAAAATTTGTAAGAATACGATTGTTTCTTTTTTACTAGCGGTCATGTATGGATTTTCAGCTACAATGTTAGTTATTACGTGGACACCAGAATCTTTTAGCTATGCAAATTTCACATTGGTACTTATGTGCTTTGTATGCTATCCATTTATTACAGGGGAAAAAGAAGCGAAAATAGGATTTAGTATTGCGAATGTATTGTTGGCAATAGTAATAACAGGGGTTACATTAACCAATTCGTTTATGTGGTTTTTAGGTAGTCTGATGAGTTATAAGAAACTGCGGAAAAAAATTATTTGGACTGGTATTTCGATTGTTATTGTCGTGGTCCTGTTTGTATTAGCAATGAACGCAAATAATGTCGTTCTTATCGAAGGATTAAAGGGTAGTATGGACTTTGCTGCGCAAGGACAGAGTTTTTCACCAGAATACGTTAAGCCATCAGGTATATTAGTATTTCATCTATTATTAGGATCTTCATTCATCTTTGGACCATTCTCGGAAGTTACTTTAAGACAAGGTGAGCAATTCGCACAATTAAATATACTTCCATCGCATACTATGATCGGGTGGATTGTGATTGTATCTGTGTATGCTTTTATAATAGTAGCTGTATGGAAAAACTTTAGAAAAGAGCCTTTCGTAAGGTTTTTAAGTTTCTGTTTACTATTTAATATTGTTTTACATGGAATTATTGGTTTTGGGGCATCTGAAGCATTTATTTATGGCGCACATATGCTGTTTACAATACCGTTATTATTAGCATATGGTTTTAAAGTGATGAGACGTGTAAAAGTAGTTGCTTTATGTTTAATATTAATATTAATAATTATAAATAATTTTGAAAGTATGCTATATTTTTATCATTTTGCAGTCTCCAATTATTCTTTATAATAAAATAGATTTTTAATAAAAGGGTACTTTAGATAGGATTTCTAAAGTACCCTTTTTTACTATTTCTTAAAAATAGATAAAAAATAATAGCTAGAAGTGAAGCATTTTAGAAAACATATAGTTGTTATGAAAGAGGTCTAAACATGTTTTGAGTACAAAAAGAGTAGTAAGTGTACTTAGACATCCCTGTGAGCAAATAATTTATGGTCAGCTCGAGCAATGGTATAGGTAATTCGTATACTTTTCGAGCATTTTGTAGAAGAATAATTTTTTTGAAGAAAAAGCTGTCTCAAATTTTGGAGACAGCTTCTTCTATTGATATGGTAGGTGTATTTGGTGGTAATTCGATATAACTTCATTTACTACTGCGCTGTTCAAAAAAGTGTTTATAAAGAAATCGTATACAAAATCCCGTTTAAAGCAAAAGAAGTACGGCCCGTTTCTTCAGAGACAACTAATATAAGTGCATCACTCTTTTCTGATAAGCCAATTGCAGCTCTGTGACGTGTTCCTAGCTCAGGATCAACTTCTGTACTTTTCGTTAAAGGAAGAATATTAGCAGCTGAGACAATATGATTATTTTTTACGAGAACGGCACCGTCATGAAGAGGGTTACCTGGATAAAATATTGATTCGAGTAATGGCGCAGTTAAATGAGCGTTTAATGTCGTTCCAGTTTGAATGAGAGCTTCAAGCGTCTCGTTTCTTTCCACAACGATAAGAGCACCATGTTTTCTGGCGCTTAAATGTTGGATAGCTGTTGTAATAAAAGATGAACTTTCCGTATAAGGTGATAAATATGCCTGAATATAGTATGTAGCTGCCAATGTTTGTACATTTGCTAACATATGATGAATATCTTCCATTTTGCATAAAATACATTCGTCTTCTTTATCGATTGCGTTCCTCATAATCGATAGTTCTTTTTCAGCAATTTCAATCATTTGCTTTGTTTGTATTTTGAGCTCTTCTGACAAGCCCCATTCGTGCATAATCCTCATTCCCTTTAGTGGAGTATTTAACAATAGTGTATACAAATATTCCTAGTAAAATCCTACTAGATTTTATAAAATATTGAGATACAGCATGTTTTTTTCATATAATAAAGGTATGACGAGCGAGAGGAGAGAGAAGAATGAATTGGAAACAAGAATTTAGTCGCTGGCTTTCTTACGCACAATTAGATGCAGAATTAAAAGAACAGCTAGAAAATATGAAGCAAGATGAGAAGAAAATCGAGGAT
>NZ_JAKUFX010000068.1:0-31018 GCF_022663635.1 Bacillus cereus group sp. BfR-BA-01356
AATCGAGAGATTCATAAGAAAACGTCATCCTTTCTAGTCTAGCTTTTTTAGAAAGAATAACGTTTTTTTACACTTGGGGGTAGTGAAGATTTTTAAGTTGATGGGCATGTGCTTATACCCTCTTCCTGCAATATGTAAGTGATAATGACAAAGCTCATGTTTAATAATCCCGACTAACTCTTCTTCACCATACACTTCGTAATATCGATAATTCAATTCGATATTATGACTCTTCAATAAATAACGCCCACCAGTTGTACGTAATCTATTATTAAACACTGCTTTATGTAAGAACGGCATCTCAAAGTATTGTAGTGACACTTCTTCCACTAGTCGCTGAATTTCTTGCTCATCCACTCTCATTCCTCCTAAACAAAAAAATATTTTTACACTTTTCTCCCTTCTTATACATATATTAAATAGTACATATACCCATCCTCATGTAAGAAGCGTGGTTTCTAAAAACAAAACATGAATAGAAATCCACTCACCAACCTCTCATCAATAGCATTTTAGATTTTTGAGAGCAGGATTAAACAAGGAGGGATTCCTATGCCTACGTGGCTAAAAAAACAAATGCAACGTGCATATTTCGAAAAAAACCGGTATCAAATTAAGTTATTAAATGAATGCTGGTTTTATTATAGCAAAATACATCAAAGCTCATAATCCATTACACTTTTTATTCCATAAAAAAAGAGCAGTTTCATCTGCTCTCTTCTCTTACTATTCAATCGGCAACATAGATAGTGCAACGCGTCCTTTTTTTGTATCAATATCATCTACCCATACTTTTACAATTTGCCCTACTGATACAACATCTAACGGATGCTTTACAAACTGTTTGCTAAGTTTAGAAATATGTACTAAACCATCTTGCTTTACGCCAACATCAACAAAAGCACCAAAATCAACAACGTTACGAACTGTTCCTTCTAATTCCATACCACGTTTTAAATCTTCTAATTTCAAAATCCCTTTTTTCAGAAGTGGTTTAGGCAACTCATCCCTCATATCGCGTTCTGGACTAATAAGCGCATCTATAATATCAACTAACGTCGGCTCCCCAACTCCTGTTTCTTGAGATAACTTAGAAATCTCTACTTCTTCCAATCTCTTTTGTAATTGCGGTTGTCCTACGTCATCTATCGATAACCCTAGACTCTTCAATAATAATTCAACATTTTTATATTGCTCTGGATGAATACCTGTTCGATCTAATGGATTCGCTCCTTCTAGTATACGTAAGAAACCTATACATTGTTCATACGTCTTTGCACCTAAACGTGGGATTTTCTTTAATTCCGTGCGCTTCGTGAAATTCCCATCTTCTTCTCTCTTTGCCACAATATTTTTCGCAACAGTTTTCGATAAACCTGAAACATATTGTAACAATGCAACCGAAGCCGTATTTACATTAACCCCAACTTGGTTAACAGCTGTTTCTACTACAAATGTTAATGATTCATTCAGTCTCTTTTGAGATACATCATGTTGGTATTGTCCAACCCCAACTGATTTAGGATCAATTTTCACAAGTTCAGCAAGTGGATCTTGCAGACGTCTCCCAATAGAAACGGCACTTCTCTCTTCAACTTGTAAATTTGGGAATTCCTCACGGGCTAAATCAGAAGCTGAATATACACTAGCACCCGCTTCATTTACAATAATATAAAAGACATCTCGGTTCACACTTTGTAATACATCTACTATAAACTCTTCTGTTTCTCTAGATGCTGTCCCATTACCAATTGCAATCATTTCAACTTGATATTTATCTATAATAGAAAGAACTTTCGTTTTTGCATCATCATATTTACGAACAGGTGGATGCGGATAAATAACATCGATATGTAGTACTTTCCCCGTATCATCTACTACAGATAATTTACAACCAGTTCTATATGCCGGATCTACCGCTAGCACGACTTTCCCTTTCATCGGAGGTTGTAATAATAAGTTACGTAAGTTCTCAGAGAAAATATGTATTGCTTGTTCTTCAGCTGTTTCTGTTAATTCTTTACGAATCTCTCTTTCGATTGAAGATTGAATTAATCGTTTATAACCATCTTCAATCGCTAATTGTACATAATGTGCACTTTTCGAATCGTTATCACGAATTACTTTCTTATTTAAGAAAGTTACTATCTCATCTACTGGCGGAACAACAGCAACTCTCAATATATCTTCTTTCTCGCCACGATTCATTGCTAATACACGATGTGGTACTACTTTTTGCAATGGTTCTTCATAACTGTAATACATTTCATATATATTCTTTTCATCTTTTTCTTCATCTTTCACGGACGAAGACATAACACCTTTTCTAAAAGTAACATTTCGAATCCAACTACGATACGCAGCTTCATCTGAAACCATTTCTGCAATAATGTCTTGTGCACCTTGTAAAGCTTCTTCTGCAGATTGCACTTCTTTCTCTACATTAATAAATTCCACTGCCTTTTTAGCCGGATCTTCTTTCTTATATAACAATAACCATTCAGCTAATGGTTCTAATCCTTTTTCTTTAGCAATTGTCGCTTTCGTTCTTCTTTTCTCTTTATATGGACGATATAGATCTTCTACTTCTTGCAACTTTGTAGCTTTAACAATTTGCTGTCGTAGCTCTTCTGTCAGTTTCCCCTTCTCATCAATAAGACGAAGAACTTCTTCCTTCCTATCTTCAAGTTGCATCATATATTGCCATCTCTCTAAAATCGTACGAATTTGCACCTCATCTAAAGAGCCTGTCCATTCTTTTCGGTAACGAGCAATAAATGGAACTGTGTTACCTTCTTCTGTTAATTGAATAACATGACGAACTTGCTTTTCGGTAAAGCCTAATTCTTTCACTAACATTTTCATTAACGCTTGTCGATTATCTACCATTTCCATATACAACCGTAACCTCCTCTATAATAAAAAAAGTTGCCCTTCAAAGAGAGCAACTTAAACTGCCGATTTAAAAATCTATTAGTCCTAAACTAATTTGTAACGCTTCATCTACACGACTCATCATCACTTCATCCAAATGAGTGATTTTGTCCGTTAAGCGTTGCTTATCGATTGTTCGAATCTGCTCAAGTAAAATAACAGAATCTCTCTCAAAACCATACTTTTTCGCATCAATTTCCACATGAGTGGGTAATTTCGCTTTTTGAATCTGTGCAGTAATAGCCGCTACAATCACCGTTGGACTAAAACGATTTCCGATGTCATTTTGAATGACAAGAACCGGACGAACGCCTCCTTGCTCAGAACCAACAACTGGGGAAAGGTCTGCAAAATACACGTCGCCGCGTTTTACAATCAAAATATTACCCCCCGCTAACTAAGCGTTCTACTGTATGAGCTGCTTCATACTCTGCTAAGAAAGCTTCAGATGCAATACCAAGATTAATTTTTCCCATTTCAATGTACCCACGTCGCATTGATTCATGTTGGTAGCGTTTCTTCGTCTTATGTTGACGCAATAACAATTGTGTTGCCTGGCAAATTAGTTCATGGCGATTCTTATTCTCTTGTTTTCCAATTCCGTCCAATTCCGTTACCATTTGCTTTGGCAACCGAACCACGATTTCAGTAGTTACACTTGATTCGGACACAAAAATACACCTCCACCGTCAACTACACACCCAAATATATATATGACACCTATTGTAATAATACCATTGTATGGAGCCTGTTGCAAAGACTTCCTTATTCCTTGCTTATGTTTTCCAATTCACAAACAAAACATTCATCTTCTTAAATTTTTTATCTCATAACTCACTAAAAACAATAGAACTCCTCTTCAAAACTTACGTGCAACTTATATAAAAAATGATTATAAGTAAAAAGCTTCTCATCAAAAAGAGCTTATTATCCAGCAATGAACAGTCACCCCAATGACAAGAAGCAATCATACTACCTTCTATATATTGTTCAAGTAATTAATTATCTCTACAACCTTACCATTCCGTATAAATATTCTTGGCACACGGAAACTGATCGTTGCAATAATTTCATAATTAATAGTCCCTGAGTATTCCGCAACCTCTGTAGCGCTAATATACTCATCTCCTTGCCTTCCAATAAGCGTAACTTTCGTACCAAGTGGCACTTCACAAGGAAGATGAATCATGAACTGATCCATTGTTACTCGCCCTACAATCGGTACCCTTTTACCATTTATAAGCACTTCAAATCCTTGTAACCTTCTAAGCCACCCATCTGCATAGCCAATCGCTACAGTCGCAATCCATTCTTCAGTTTTCGTTCGGTAGGTGACATTATAACTAATTCCATCACCTTTAATTACCTGTTTAATATGAGCGACTTTCGTATGAAGTGATAGCGCCGGTTCTAATTCAAATGGTAAAAAAGGACGTATTTCTACAGAAGGAGATAATCCATACATTGCAATCCCAATTCGCACTGCATTAAATGTAATCCCTTGAAAACGTAACGTCGCAGCTCTATTAGCTGTATGAACAAACTTAGGATCCACTCCGAATTCTTTCAACCAACTTAACTGCTCTAAGAACGTGTTATATTGCTTATCAAAATACGAAGTCTCAACCTCATCTGCCGTTGCAAAATGCGTGTATACTCCTTCTAACTCTAAAAACGGTGCACCCTCTAAACTCTTTAAAAATTCTTTTAGCTCTTTTCTTTCACGTATTCCAATTCTCCCCATACCACTATCAAAGTTAATATGGAATTTCATTACAGATGAACCATCCC
Source organism: Bacillus cereus group sp. BfR-BA-01356 (assembly GCF_022663635.1). Taxonomy (NCBI): domain Bacteria; kingdom Bacillati; phylum Bacillota; class Bacilli; order Caryophanales; family Bacillaceae; genus Bacillus; species Bacillus cereus group sp. BfR-BA-01356. The sequence continues at coordinate 4,726 of NZ_JAKUFX010000068.1, forward strand.
AAAGTTTAATTGCTTCGTCCACCCATTCTTTTTGAAAAACAGTTAGCGCTACATCATTTTCAGCAGCTACATTTACATCACGCGGCGGCGAGGGACCTAACACTAAAATCGGCTCAGTAATACCAGCCCTCCGAAGCACTAAAGCCTCATCTAAAAAAGCAACAGCTAACCTTGTTGCACCTGCTTCTAATGCCGTTTTAGCCACCGGTACATAATCGTGCCCATATGCGTTTGCTTTAACTACAGCAAAAATCTCTACATTACTTGGGATGAACTCTTTAATATGTGTAACGTTGTTATAAATGGCATCTAAATCCACTTCCACCCAAGTGTCACGGTAAAATGGTGCTTCTTCCATAAATACACTTCCTTATACACGATATGCGAAGCTTATTCTTTTATATGCTTCTTTTATGAAATCTACCTTCAAACTAAGAAAAGACGTGGTGCACATATATCACCACGTCTAAGAAGTTTACTTCACCTGCTTCGCTGTAACTGAACGAGCAACCATTAACAGCTCCTTCGGCTCTAAACCTTTAGACACGAGCATATATTCTACTCCGTTATGCGACCACGTTACAGAGTCTTTTGTTAATGCACCAATCGTAAACCCAAGATCAACTGGTTCTCCACTTACACTTACCGCTGATGATGCCTCTGCAACTTTTGCCTTTTCTTGTATTAAAGTAAAGGATTTCTTATTTCCAGTGTATGTGAGTATCGCACGCTTGCCACTGTCTGTCTTCAACTCTTTTTCATCTTGCAGAGTCATACCTTGTGGTGTATCAAGTGGATACAAAATAGCAAACGGTTTATCTTCTTTCGCTGTTGTTTGAACATCTACCTGCGCTCTAGACATATTTTGTTTCGTATCAAATGCACCTTTATCAAATTTCGCATCGAATTTCACTTTAGAGAAATCTACTTTCACAAGAACATTTTGATCATTATCCATTAACTTCACTGAAACTGGAGTCAAGTCGCTCTTATTCAATGTAATCTCTTGTCTCGGCAACATATTTTGATGTTGATAGTTTGTTTTTGTTTTAAAAATATAATACTTATCTGTTTTCTCAAAAGTAAGGTTTTTCTTGTCCTGCAAAATATCTCTTACAAGTGATTCATATAAATAAGCCTGGCTACTATTTTGCGGCCAATCACTTTGAAAACGGAAGCTCTTATTAAGTGCTGGCGTTAATACAAATACACCTTCTTCATTTCTCAAAATAATTTGGCTCTGATCTTTTTTTGCATTTTTTAAATTCACACGATAAAAAGACGGTTCCTTATGCCAAATCTCTACGTTATACTCTTGAGGCTCATTGCCTGTTTTAATAGATAATTTTGCCTCAGCTTGATAACTTTTCATCCCTTTTACTTTTGATTCTAAATCTCTCACGACATCATCTTGCTTCTTTTCCATACAACCCGCCAACACAAAAACGGTCAACAAACCGACAAGAACTAAAAACAGACGCCTTTTCATCAATTCAGCCCCTTTGCCCCTATAAATGAATGGAAGATGTACCTTCCTTATCGCTACCTCAAATATATGAGACAAAGATATAAAATATGCAGACTAGCGTGACGAGCTTTCTAAAACAACTTGAGCAACAGCAAATTCCTTACTATGACTAATTGATAAATGAACAATATGCTCTGTACTTGTAATCAGAATTGGCTTACCTCTTTCATCATTTTTCACTTCAATATCTAAAAAACTCACTTCTTTTCCGATACCAGTACCTACAGCTTTTGAATACGCCTCTTTCGCTGCAAACCTTCCAGCTACAAACTCTGTAAGGCGACTTCCTTTCAGCTCCATAGCAACATTACGTTCATTTTCCGTTAAAATACGTTCCATAAATTTAAGCTTTCCATCTAGCATTTTTTCAATACGATTTAATTCAATAATATCGATACCAATCCCTATAATCATTTCGAAATCCCCTTCTTCTATTTAACTTTCTTCTTTCATATTGATAAGAATAACAGAGAATCTTTCTGATGCAAAAGGGGTGATAGTAACCGTATGCTAATAAGATCCACTCATATTTCTTTACAACCGACTATTCTTACCTTACTGCTTATTCATTTAGTCATGATGATATTAGGCGACTTTTTTCTCTTACCACTGGCAGCCTCTAATGAATATATCGCGAAAGGAGAATGGTGGCGTGTCATAACTTCTCTTCTCGTACACGTAGACTTACAACATTTTCTTTCTAATAGTATTTTTTTGTTTGCTCTTGGTTCTTCTATCGAAAAGCAACTCGGACACTTTTCTTTTTTTATTCTATTTTTTCTCTCTGGAATTTCTGGAAATATTTCTTCTTATATTATTATGCCGCTTGAATATATTCACGCAGGTGCATCAGGTGGTATTTTCGGACTATTAGGTGCACAGTTATTTTTATTGTACAATCGATACCGCTCTTCAAAACCAAAAGAAATTGCCATTTTCTCAATTATGATACTTCTATTACTGCTATTTACTTTCTTTAACCCTTCTGCCAATCCGATCAGTCATTTAACAGGTTTAATAACCGGTGGCATTTTAACCCCTTTTTTAACAAAAAAAAACGATGGTGCAAAGCTTATTTAATATAAAAGCTTGCACCATCGATAATTTCTACATCTACTTGTTCACTTAAATCTCTCATTAATTGAAATAAAGACTCATCCTTCATCTTCGCCTCAATCATACAATCAATTTGCGGAACACTTCCCTTTATCCTTCTTAAAAAAGATAAAAATGCGTCTACATTAATATAATCTGCATGAGCTCTTGGATCTTTTCCCTCTCTAGGGCTAGAGATATGCATTTTAATCGGCAACAAAGACGTTTCCCACGTATGAACAACACGTGCCCAATCTTCATACCAATCTTCTTGCTCATTATTCATCATATGGTGATGCAAGTCAAATACGACGGGAATATCTAATTTTTCTCCTAAATATAATGTTTCCTCTAACGTAAAGGTTGTATCATCATTTTCTAATATAATCATTTCTTGAATACCCCTTGGGACATTCGACCAATTCTCTATAAAGCGCTCTAATGCAAGTTCTTTATCTTTATATCCTCCTCCAACATGCAGTACACATCGTTGCTTATGTTCAATCCCCATGCCTTTTAATAATTTTTTGTGCATCTGCAATGTTTTTACAGATTGTTTAAAAACACTCTCCTCAGGTGAATTTAGTACAACAAAATGATCTGGATGGAAATCAATTCTCATATTCATATGAACTGCATATTCACCTAGTTTTTTTAAATTTTCTTTTAACGGACGAATATAGTTCCACTCTAGCAATTCCTCATGATTCGCTAAAGGAATGAGCTTTGAACTGAGCCGAAAGAAAGATATGTCATGTCCTTTATTATGCTTTAATAAACGTAAACAATTTTCTAAATTGGAATTAGCAATTCTTTCAAGCTTACGAATTGCAGCATCACGATCATCTAATTTCTGAAACTGTGCATACGTCATCGTTTGAGATGGAGATGCATTCTTCAAATGTACACTCATCGCAACGTAACCAAGCCTTACAAGCATATAACAGCCCCTTTTCTATCATAACTATTATGTAGTATGCACAATTATAGAAATAAAAAAAAGAGAATGCCCGCAAAGGGCATTCTCTTTTTTATTAAGCTTGTGGACGGCTATGATGTTTTCTTTCGCCGCGTCCATTTGAAGAACCAGGGCGACCTTGGCCTTCACCTCTACGACCACGACTACCACCATCACGATTGCGATCACGGTTTCCGTCACGATTACGTCCATCACGGTTACGGTCACGATTACGTCCATCGCCACCGCCGCGTGCATCACGACTACGATTACGGTTACCATCACGGTATCCGCCTCCGTTACCGCCGCGTTTTTTAGAACCGCCGCCTCTTGAAACAACAGGTGGTTCTGATGTTAAAGCGATCGGAGTTGTATCCGGCTCTTTAGTCATCATTTTTAAAGCAGCAGCTACTACTGTTACAGAGTCATTTTCTTCTAACATTTCTTCTGCAATACGCTTGTAGTATGCTAAGTTTTCATTTTCAATTGTGCTTTGAAGCTTTTCAGCGATTAAACGTTGTTGACCTTCTAATGCCTCGTCAAGTGTCGGTGCATCCATACGGTCCATTTTACGTTTTGTTGTACGCTCGATATTTTTTAATTGTCCTGATTCACGTGGTGTTACAAATAGCATTGCAATACCTTTTTTACCTGCACGACCAGTACGACCGATACGGTGAACGTATGATTCTGGATCTTGTGGAATATCGAAGTTATATACGTGCGTTACGCCTGAAATATCAAGACCACGTGCAGCAACGTCTGTTGCAACAAGAACTTCAATAGAACCTTCTTTAAATTTACGTAATACAGACATACGTTTCGCCTGAGTTAAATCACCGTGAATACCTTCTGCAGCATAACCACGTAAGTTTAATGCTTCTGATAATTCATCAACACGACGCTTTGTACGACCGAATACGATTGCAAGCTCTGGAGATTGAATATCTAATAAGCGTGTTAACACGTCAAACTTTTTCTTTTCTTGCACTTCTAAATAGAACTGCTGAATGTTTGGCATTGTTACTTCTTTTGCTTTTACTTTAATGTGTTGAGGCTCAGTCATGAAACGCTCAGCAATACGGCGGATTGGATCCGGCATTGTCGCTGAGAATAGTAATGTTTGATGTGTTTCTGGCACATCTGTTAAAATTGCTTCAATGTCTTCAATGAAGCCCATGTTTAACATTTCATCCGCTTCGTCAAGAACAACTGTCTCTACGTTTTGCAGACGAAGTGTTTTACGGTTAATATGATCTAAAATACGACCCGGCGTACCAACAATAATGTGTGGGTGTTTTTTTAGAGCACGAATTTGGCGGTTAATATCTTGACCACCATAAATTGGTAAAATACGAACGCGTTTATGCTTACCAATTTTGTATAATTCTTCTCCAACTTGAATTGCTAATTCACGCGTTGGCGCGATAACAATACCTTGAACCGATTCTTTATGTGTATCCACTTTATCTAATAGTGGTAATCCGAATGCTGCTGTTTTCCCTGTACCTGTTTGCGCTTGCCCAATAATATCTTTACCTTGCAATGCATGTGGAATTGTTTCAGCTTGAATTGGTGTAGCCTCTTCAAAGCCCATACTTTCAACAGATTGCAGTAAAGAATCACTTAATCCTAATTCTCGAAATGTTGTCAATGTTACTTCTCCTTTTCTATCCTATACTTATCATTTAAAAAAAGGCGTTTTCCGAATTTGCGGAAAAGCCCTTTTCCTGAATGCTCACGTATATAAACGGGCGTATATTCTTCACGAAAATACTTCTAAACGTTATTACACTTTATCAATTATAAGTTTTGTATGTGTAAAAAGCAAACCCAACTGTTACCTTATTTTCATATTCAGAGTTTTTTTCTTCACTTTTATTTTTTTATATTTACTGTAAGCGCTTATTATAAGTTTCTTCTATTTTCGTAACTATCATCCCTATTTATATACACCAATTATTTCAACATCGTAATTACTTCTTCTAATTTCATACCGCGAGACGCTTTTATTAATACAACATCTTTCACATCGACTACTGCTTGTAAATCTTTTACTAACTCTTCTTTATTATCATACGCCTTTACACGTTCATTAGGGAAATTAATTTTCGCTCCTTCAGCAATTTGAGCCCCTAATCTACCGTATGTGAATACATGTGAGATTTTTGCTGGATCGATTAATTTTCCTACCTCATAATGGAACTGTACTTCTTGATCTCCAAGTTCTAACATATCACCGAGCACAACGATTTTTTTAGCAAAACCATCTAAACCATTCATTAAATGGAATGCTGCTTCCATAGCCGTCGGACTTGCATTATAAGCATCGTTGATAATTGTTAAACCACTATTTGTTTTCACAATTTCCATACGCATGCCCGTCATTTGAAGTGTTACTAAACCTTCTTTCATCTCTTCCCACGTTACACCAAAATGTTTCGCAATTGCCATTGAAGCAAGTGTATTATACACATTATGTTTTCCTAACACCGGTAAGTAGAATGAAATATTTTCATCTCTATTCATTTTGAAATGTGTCCCAGTTGCTTGTAATGTTACAGTCGTTGGATAATAATCGTTTGCTCTTGCATCACCAAACGTAACCGTTTCTGCTGCTAAATTCATTCCAGGAACACGATTCGTTAATAAAGGCTCATCTCCGTTATATACGAACACGCCACCTTCTTGTAATCCTGTAACAATTTCTAATTTCGCTTCAGCAATTGCCTCACGAGATCCTAAATCCATTAAATGTGCCTCACCAATATTTGTAATGATAGCTGCATTAGGACGAGCTAACTTAGATAAGAATTCAATTTCGCCTCGGCTTGACATACCCATCTCTAATACTGCTACTTCTGTATTTTCTTCTAAGTTTAAAATGGTAAGAGGTAATCCGATATGGTTATTGAAGTTCCCTTCTGTTTTTTGCACTTTGAATTTAGTCGCAAGAAGACTTGTTACAATATCTTTCGTAGATGTTTTACCGTTACTACCCGTTACACCTACAACTTTAACATCCAATTGATCGCGATAGTTTTTCGCTAACATTTGCAATGCCGATAGCGTGTCTTCTACAAAAATAACCGGAAGATTCTCAGGTGGATTCGCTACATCTTTCATCCATAATGTAGCCACAGCTCCATTTTCAACAGCTTTATCTACAAAAGCATGTCCATCGAAGCGCTCCCCTTGAATCGGAACATACAAGTTTCCTTTTTCAATTTTTCTCGTATCAATAGACACGCCTTGAATAGTAATTCCCTCATATTGCTCTGCTAATTCAGTACCATTTACCATCTGTTCCACTTGCTTTAACATTCGCTTTATCATATAGAAACGCTCCTTACATAGAGGAAGCACTATTCCTATGAATAGTGCTTCCTCCTTTTTTGTTAGATTGTATATTTAATTTTTTGTTTTTCTTCGTGACGTTCAATCGCTAAACGAATTAGCTCTTCGATTAATTCTGGATACGGTAACCCAGTATGTTGCCATAATAGAGGGAACATACTGAACGGTGTAAATCCTGGCATTGTGTTTACTTCGTTAATATACACTTCTCCATCTTTCGTTAAGAAGAAATCAGCTCGCGTTAAACCTGCACCGTCTAATGATTGGAATGCAATAATCGCATCACGCTTAATTACATTAGATTCTTCTTCTGTCATTTCAGCTGGAATAATTAGCGCCGTATCACCATCGATATATTTCGACTTATAATCATAGAAGTCCTTTTTCGGAACGATTTCACCTACAACTGAACATTTCGGCTCATCATTACCTAGTACCCCAACTTCTACTTCACGACCTACAATATTTTCTTCTACAATAATTTTGCGATCAAATTGGAATGCCTCTACAAATGCATCCTCAAGTTCTTCACGATTTTTACACTTATTAATACCAACACTTGAACCAAGGTTCGCTGGTTTTACGAAGCAAGGATATCCTAACTTATCTTCTACTTTAGAATAAGCTTCCTCACGATTTTTTTCCCATGCACTACGAATGAAGGATGCATATTTTGCTTGTTTTAAACCAGCCTCTGCAAAGATGTTTTTCATAACAACTTTATCCATACCAGCAGATGATGCTAGAACACCATTTCCTACATAAGGGATATTCATTAATTCTAATAGTCCTTGAACCGTTCCATCTTCACCGTTTGGTCCATGTAGTAATGGGAAAATAACGTCAATAGCGTTCTCCTCAGAAGCTGCAGATGGGATAATTTCTGTACTTAATGATAACGGAGAAATCGCATTTTCTGCACCGCTCATTTTTAAAGCTTCAACATCTGTTACTTCGCCTTCAATACGCTCACCGCGTACCCATTGACCTTGTTCTGTAATATAAATTGGATGAATCTCGAATTTATCTTGATTTAACGCTTTAATAGCAGCAAGAGCCGTCTGTAGCGAAACTTGATGCTCAGCTGATTTTCCACCATATAATAAACCTAATTTAATTTTCGTCAATGAAATCACCCTAACCAATTGTTTTCATTTTTCTATTTTAGCACTTTTTATAAAAATAGGTAGTTCCTATTTGAAATAAAATGTAACTTCCATAAATAATTAAATAACATCACTTATTGGTTTTTCATTTCATTTTCTATATAGCTACACAAAATAAAATGGCAATCTAATCTAGTTATGTACCTAAAATATGTAGAAATCCCCTTTTTTGTGTATGTCACCTATTCACTAAGAAGATTGTTTGGTTAGTGTGTCTTTTTGCCTTTGCTCCACAAGGCGATCTAAAGAAACATATACAATACCTGCAACTACACATCCTACAGCTAAAATTGTAAATAGAAAGTGACCAAGTAATCGATCTAATAAAAAACCGCCCAAAAGTGGACCAAATGCGCTTCCTGTAATCCACTGCAAACTTGCAGCTCCCATATAAGTCCCTCTCAAATGCTCAGGGGCCAAATTTGCTACAAATGTCATCTGTACAGGCGACATAATCATCTCACCTAACGTATATATAGCATAAACGAACAGTAATATTATTAAAATAATTGTAGCATTTGTATTAAATTCTCCAAACCACTTCGGTAACCACCCTATAAAAAATAATCCAATCCCGAATAAACATGCACCATATAACATCGTCTTCCCGACCGGTTTATCCGTAGCCCATTTTGAAATTTGAAACTGGAATAAAACAACTAATAGTCCGTTTAACGCCATTAAATATGGATATGGATTATTCGTTCCAAAAATATGCTTCATTTCATTATCAAAATGTAGTGGCAACATGCCTTCCGTTTGAGAAAACCCCATCGAAATGATAATGCCTGCTAATAAGTAAATCATTAATACCTTATCTCGCATTACAATTTTCCAAACTGCCCCAGCTTCCTTTTCTTTATGTTCTTCCTTATCTGTCCTTTTTGGCATCGTCTCTTGAATAAGAAGTAATACAAGTAACGCATAAAATAGCATTGTAGAAGAGGCAATAATAAACACAAGGTTCTTTGACAACACAACTACTGATGCTCCCATTATCGGACCAATCGCAGCACCTATATTGTGTCCCATTCGTAATAAACCATATGCCTCTGTTCTTTTTTCTGGTGCCGTTACATCCGCGACCATAGCTGATGCAGCTGGATGAAATAAAGAATTACTCAACCCTAAAAAAATAGATAAAATTGCATATGGAATAAATCCTTCTATAAATAGAAAACCGAGCATTAATAATGCATTACTTGCCATAGAAAATATCATAATAGGCTTTCTTCCATATATGTCAGCAATTCTCCCTCCTATAAGTGATCCAAAACTTGCAGCAATTGGAGAAAGCGCCATAATAACCCCAACTTCCAACAACGAATCCACCTTATCTTTTAAATATAATGCAAAAAAAGGCATTAACATCATCATTGCAATTCCATTTAACGTCTCTCCAATAAATCGAATCCATACGTTACGGTCCATCTCCCTTAACTCACGCCACGTATTTTTCATCATTTCACCCCTTTAGTTAGCCAACAATTATCTTATAATAAGTTCAGAAAAATATAAATTTTCAAATAAAAAATCCATTCTAACAGAATTAGAATGGATTTTTTCACTTATAAATTTGCAACATCTTCTTCTTTTTTACTATTATTTAAAGCACTATGTTTTCGGCTATATAAGAAGTAAACCGCTATACCAATAACCATCCATATCCCAAAACTAATCCATGCTGTCCCCGATAATTGAAGCATTAAGTATAAACAGAAGATCACTGTTAATGCTGGTAAAAATGGTACAAGCGGAGCCTTAAATGCCCTTGGTAAGTCTGGATGTGTTCTTCTCATTACGATTACCGCAACAGCTACGAGTGCAAATGCTGACAATGTCCCCATATTTACAAGATGTGCTAAAACATTTAAATCTATTAATCCTGAAATCAGTGCCGCAATAATTCCCGTTGTCCATGTATTTAAAAATGGCGTTTTAAATTTCGGATGAACTTTAGCAAGACGTTTCGGCAGTAAACCATCTCGGCTCATCGCATAAGAAACACGAACTTGCCCATACATCATAACTAGCATTACTGTTGTAATTCCTGTAATTGCTCCTACCGAAATTACCCCCGCTAAACCATCTTGTCCAATAAATTGAAGTGCAAAAGCAACTGGATCTGATATATTTAGCTGTCCGTATGGAACAATTCCTGTCAAAATAAGCGAAACAACGATATAAAGAACTGTACAAATTAATAACGATGCAATAATACCAATTGGTAAATCACGTTGCGGACGTTTCACTTCTTCTGCCGCTGTTGAAACTACATCAAATCCTATAAATGCGAAGAATACTGTAGCCGCTCCAGCCATTACACCATCTAAACCAAATGGCATAAAAGGCGTCCAGTTTTCAGGTTTCACATAATTAAAACCAGCAAAGATAAAAATAAGAACAACTGCTATTTTAATAAATACCATAATGTTATTTACTCGTGCACTTTCACGAACACCCCTAGATAAAAGAACTGTCATCACTAAAATAATTAGAACTGCAGGTAGATCAATTATTCCACCCTTACCTGTACCAGGAGCCGAGGAGAGAATAGTCGGAATATGAATTCCAAACCCCTTTAATAAAGATTGAAAATATGCAGACCAACCGTTCGCTACAGCAGATGTAGCAAGTAAATATTCCAGCATTAAGTCCCAGCCAATTAAAAATGCGAATACTTCCCCCATCGTCGCGTATGTATACGTATACACACTGCCCGAGACAGGAACTGAAGAAGCAAATTCAGCATAACAAAATGCAGCAAAGGCACAAGCTAGAGCGGCAATCGCAAATGATAATATAATAGCTGGCCCAGAATGTTTCGCTGCCACAACACCCGTTAGAACAAAAATACCAGTTCCAACAATTGCTCCGATTCCAAGCATAGTTAAATCTAGCGCGCCCAATGTTCTTGCTAACGTTTTTTGCTTACTTTCTTGCATTAACTTTGCAATTGGCTTCTTTTGAAAAATTTGCTTCATCTTTCACTCCTCCAAGTTTTAAATTTTCTGAAAATTTTTAATTCGCTTTTTAATTTTACTCATTACGCTTTTCCTAGTCAATACTTTTGTCGAAACAAGTAGAAATTCTTCTGAATATGCACGCCCCTTATTATTCTTTCTATATATCTTTCCATTATTTTTTTGGTATTATTATACATGTCGATTCCGTGAAAAAGGCATGCCCCCTTATTGAGAGCATGCCTTTTTTACTTATTTCACAGTATATGAACCTTGTTCAATCCAGCTATACATATACTTTTCATCTTCTGTTTCATGTGCTTGTTTTACAATACGAAGCGGACGGAATGTGTCTATCATAACAGCTAATTCAAGCGTCTCTTTCTTCCCTATACTTGCCTCTGTTTTCCCCGGATGCGGCCCATGGGGAATCCCGCTCGGATGAAGTGTAATAGAACCTTCTTCCACACCTTTGCGACTCATAAAGTTTCCTTCTACATAGTAAAGAACTTCATCACTATTAACATTACTATGATAATATGGTGCCGGAATTGACTCTGGATGATAATCGTATAAACGTGGTACGAAAGAACAAATAACAAAATTATGTCCTTCAAATGTTTGATGTACTGGCGGTGGCTGATGAATGCGCCCTGTAATTGGTTCAAAATCCTCTACATTAAATACCCACGGATATAAATAGCCATCCCATCCCACAACATCTAACGGGTGGTGTCCTAAAACATGTTTATGCATATAGCCTCTTGATTTTGTCATTACGACAAACTCGCCTTTTTCATCATATGTCTCTAATTTTTCTGGACCACGAAGATCTCTTTCACAAAACGGACTATGCTCTAACAATTGTCCGTATTCATTTCGATAACGACGCGGCGTTGTAATTTGGCTATTCGCCTCTACAACAAGAAACTTAGTCTCTCCTTCATCTGGAATAACACGATAAATCGTTCCAATTGGAATCGTTACATAGTCGCCTTTTCTATAGTGAATCGTTCCAAACATCGTTTCAATTTTCCCTGTTCCATAATGAACAAATAACATTTCGTCGCCATCACCATTACGATAGAAATAATCCATTTTTTCTGTTGGACTCACTACTCCAATTAATAAATCTTCATTTCCAAGTATGAAATTCCGTCCACTTATTGCATCACCACTTTTTTTACTTTCTTTCGTTCGAAAGTGGCGATGAGAAAGAGCAACATCCTCTTCATACTGCAACTGACAAGAATGCGATAATGCAGAATGACCTACTTCTGTCGGCATATAATGATGATACAAAATAGACTGCGTACCAGAAAAACCTTTTGTTCCCATTACCTGTTCACGATAAAGCGATCCATCTTTTTTACGAAATTGTACATGTCGTTTATGAGGTAGTTCTCCCATGTGACGATAAAACATGCCCATCACCCGCTTCCTTTTCTTTTTTGATCGTATTACGTAGTGTACCTAAACCAGTAATCGACAGTTCTACAACATCTCCATCTTGTAGCCACTCTTCTGTACCCAGTTCTAAAATACATCCTGTTCCTACTGTCCCAGAACCAATCACATCTCCTGGATATAACGTAACGTCCTCTGAAGCACGTTCAATCATTTCAGCAAATGTATAGTAAATATCTTGGAAGTTTCCTTTTGATAATAGTTTTCCATTTACATGAGCAGTCATTTCTAAATTATATCGATCACCATTACGATAAACGTCTAATTCCTCTTTCGTAACAAGATGTGCTCCTAAAGAAGTTGCAAAGTCTTTTCCTTTCGCTGGACCGAGACCTACTTTCATTTCTGTTGCTTGTAAGTCTCTCGCACTCCAGTCGTTCATAATACAATAACCAAAAATATATTCCTCTGCTTGCTCACGAGAAATATTTCGCCCTTCTCTTCCTATTACGCAAGCAATTTCCAACTCATAATCAAGCTTTTTAGACTTTTTCGGACCAATTACAAAATCACTGGAACCAATTACAGCACGATGATTAGTAAAATAAAAAACCGGAATATCATACCATTCAGGCACAACATCTAATCCTCTTCGTCCGCGAGCTGTTTTTACATGTTGTTCAAATGCGTAAAAATCTCGAATACTACTCGGATTAGGAAGAGCAGCTGTCAATTGTACTTCTTCTAAAGCATATATACCCTTATTTGGATTCTTAATATTCCGCACTACTTCTACATACTCATCCGCTTTCTCTAAAAAAGCAATCATAGAAGAAGGGATTTTCCCTTCACTAGCAAGATTCATATCTATTACTTTGTCACCTTCAAGCCATCCAGCCCGTAGTTCTTTTGAAGGAAGACGAAATGTAACAAATTTCATCCTGATTCCTCCTTATAAAAATGAAATTTCCACCAGCAAAGGGACTTTTGCTGGTGGATACAAATCTTATAAGTTTCCGCGACGCTCTTGTTCTCTTTCAATTGATTCGAATAACGCTTTAAAGTTTCCTTCACCAAATCCACGAGAACCTTTACGTTGAATGATTTCAATAAATAAAGTCGGGCGATCTACAATTGGTTTCGTAAAGATTTGTAGTAAGTAACCTTCATCATCACGATCTACTAAGATCTTTAATTCTTTTAACTTATCAATTTCTTCATCGATTTTTCCAACTCGTGCAGTTAACTCATCATAATAAGTATCAGGTGTATCTAAAAACTCCACCCCATTTGCACGAAGCGCTTCAACTGTTTTAACAATATCACTTGTTAATAAAGCAAGATGTTGTACACCAGCTCCATTATAGAATTCTAGATACTCTTGAATTTGTGACTTTCTCTTTCCATCTGCTGGTTCGTTAATAGGAAACTTAATACGACTTCCATTCGTCATAACTTTCGACATTAACGCCGAATACTCTGTACTAATATCGTCATCATCAAAATGAATCATTTGTTTAAAGCCCATAACATTCTCGTAATAACTAACCCACTCTTCCATTTTTTCAACATTACCAACTACATGATCAACAGCAATTAAACCAGACTCTTCAAATGGAATATTAAATTCTACCTTTTGGAATCCTGGCATAAATGCCCCTTTATAATTTTTACGCTCTACAAGCGTATGAATTGTATCACCATACGTACCAATAACTGCTTTTTTCAATGTACCGTCCTCATCTGTTAATTCCTGCGGTGGAGCAATTGCGACGGCACCACGTTTCACTGCTTCTGAGTATGCTTTATCAACATCATCAACAAGTAGTGCCACATCCTTCACGCCATCACCATGAGTCTTTACAAACTCTGCAATACGATTTTCACTACTTAAAGCTCCAGACACAACGAAACGCATATTTTTTTGCACAAGAACATAAGAGACCTTTTCACGGTTTCCAGTTTCTAATCCAGAGTAAGCCACAATTTTGAATCCGAACGCTCTCGCAAGATAATAACTCGATTGCTTTGCATTCCCTACGTAAAATTCCAAATGATCTACATCACGTACTGGAAAAAAGTCCTCCATTTGTGCAGCTAGCATATCCATAGATTTTTGTTTCATAATATCTTCATCCCCCTGTAAATAGATTAAATGGTCCATACTTAAAACCAACCGAAAACGCTTCCAACATTAATTAATAGAAATTAGTTAGCAAGCTAACAAATTCTGACCTTTAAAATTTTCTATCTTTTCTGTCAAATTCCTCTTTTTTTCTTACATATAAAATTCGACTTTTTTCTCTTTGAAATAAAGCGGGATTTTATTCAGTGGATTTTTGATTATTCGTTGAATCAAGTTTCAACCGCAGCGTTTAATTAGCCATGAATGCTGGATAATGAGGTAACTTTAATACTTGAGGGGATATAAGAAGAATATAAAAAAGACTCCAACATATTAACTACTTACTAATACGTTAGAGTCTTTATTTTTTTTGAATGATTGTATTTATATATCTCATACTAATACATTTGCAAGGAATAGAATAAATGATGTTAATATTACTGCTCCACCTAAGGATCCTAATAAATCTGTTTTTGTTACTTGAAACACTTGTTCACTGTTCATATCCCTCATTCTCCTTCCTTTTTTGTTTGATTTAAAACTTCTATTATACTAATAAACTTGATAAAAATACGATTAATGCTGTTAATACTACCGCTCCACTTGCTGATCCTACGAAGTCACCTTTTGTTACTTGTAATACTTGCTCTTTCATATCTTTCATTCTCCCTTCTTTTTCCTTTGTTACAAAGCTTCTATTATACTAATACGCTTGATAGAAATACGATTAACGCTGTTAATACTACTGCTCCACTTGCTGATCCTACGAAGTCACCTTTTGTTACTTGTAATACTTGCTCTTTCATATCTTTCATTCTCCCTTCTTTTTTCTTTTGTTACAAAGCTTCTATTATACTAATACGCTTGATAGAAATACGATTAACGCTGTTAATACTACCGCTCCACTTGCTGATCCTACGAAGTCACCTTTTGTTACTTGTAATACTTGCTCTTTCATATCTTTCATTCTCCCTTCTTTTTCTTTTGTTACAAAACTTCTATTATACTAATACGCTTGATAGAAATACGATTAATGCTGTTAATACTACCGCTCCACTTGCTGATCCTACGAAATCACCTTTTGTTACTTGTAATACTTGCTCTTTCATATCATTTATCCTCCCTTTTTATAAGTTATCTATATGTAATTTCTAAGAAATGTTTATTTCATAGTTTTTATGTTAACGTTACATTAATTTTGATAACGTAACGTTTGTAACATTAATGTAACGTAACTATTATTACGTTGCAATATAATTACGTAAAATTTATTACACTTTTTTTACGTTTTTTTATAATAACCCTCAAAAACCTTTATTTAATGCGTTTTTCACTAAGTTCACGTTTGTAACATTCGTGTAACATTACAGTCATAAAGTGAAATGTATTCATATTCCTCTCTATTTTTGTTACAAATCGTTTATTTAGTGACACTAAACCTATCTAATCTTTACTTACTTTTAATATGAGATAAAATACCGTCTTTCCAAGATAAGTTTATATGTTTCCTCTATATAACTATGTATAATAAAAACAAAGAGGTGGTCATTTTGAAATTAATCGCATTAGATATGGATGGTACACTACTATCATCTAATCTTGAAATCTCCAAAGAAAACCTACAAGCAATCCAAACTGCACAAGAAGCTGGTCATATTGTAATGATCTGTTCTGGTCGTGCGAAAGAGGATGCTTTAAAGCTATTGGAAGAATATAAATTATCTCTTCCAGTCGGAGCGAGCAATGGGGCTATTGTTTATGTGGATGGAAAAGTAATTAACTCGCGTTGTATACAAAACGACAAAGTGTACAAACTTGCAAAATTACTAGAATCTGAAGGTTTCCCATATAAGCTATATACGAATAAAGGAGTTTATTCTCCATATACATGGCAAGATCAAGTGATGCAAGCATTCGAAGAAAATAAGCATGCGCTTGATGTTACATTAGAGGAACTTGAACGAATTACAGAAAAACAAAAGAAATCGAACCTAATTACTGATTTCAAAAAAATAGAAGATGTTGTAAATAACCAAGAACTAGAAATATCTAAATTCTTCATTTTAACGTTTAATGCAGCGCATCGCGCACAACTATTAAGTATATTACAAGAAGATGCTGATATTATGGTTACAGCATCAGCTCCTACTAACTTAGAAATTATGGATAAGAATGGACATAAAGGAAACGGGATACAGCAGATGGCAGCTCATTTTAATATCCCTATTGAAGATACAGTTGCTATTGGTGATAATTTTAATGATGTACCGATGTTAGAAGTAGCAGGCTTATCTGTTGCAATGGGCAACGCTGAAGAAGATGTAAAAAAGCTATGTGATGTTGTAACACTAACAAACAATGAACATGGTGTTGCTCACGCAATCGAGCAATTTGTATTGAAACAAACTTCATCTAGTAAATAAAAAAGGACTCTTTCAATTTGAAAGAGTCCTTTTTTATACGTGATGACAAGCAACAAAATGCTCTGCACCAACATTACGGAATTCTGGTACTATTTTTTTACAAACATCCGTCGCAAATGGGCAACGTGTATGAAAACGACAGCCCGAAGGTGGATTTGCTGGACTTTGAATATCCCCTTCTAGTATAATTCGCTCTCGCTTCACTGTTGGATCTGGTATTGGAACAGCTGATAACAATGCTTTCGTATAAGGATGTAGCGGATTGGTAAATAACTCATCACGCGGTGCTGTCTCCACAATCGTACCTAAATACATAATTCCGATTTTCGTACATAAATGTTCTACTACACTTAAATCATGCGAAATGAATAAATAAGATAATCCCTTTTTCTCTTGTAACTCACTAAATAAATTAATAATTTGTGCTTGGATAGATACATCTAGTGCCGCCACAGGTTCATCAGCTACAATAAATTCCGGATTTAATACCATAGCTCTTGCGATTACGATACGCTGACGTTGTCCACCAGAAAATTCATGGGGATACCGGTCAATATGATAAGGAGCTAACCCACATAACTCCAATACTTCAATTACCTTTTCACGAACATTTTCTTTCGTCGCTAATCCGTGGGCCAACATTGGCTCTCCAAGCGCTTCTCCAATTCTCATTCTCGGATTTAATGAGCTAAATGGATCTTGGAAAACGAGCTGCATATTAGGGCGATGTTTTCTTAATTCATCCTTGGATAAAGAATGAACATCTTTCCCTTTAAACTTCACTTCTCCCTCCGTTTTTTGAACGAGGCGTAAAATTGTTTTTCCTATTGTTGTTTTTCCGCTCCCTGATTCGCCAACGAGACCAAACACTTCACCTTTATTAATAGTAAAACTTACTCCATCAACCGCTTTTACATGCCCAATTGTTCTACTAAATACGCCACCCTTAATTGGAAAATATGTCTTTAGATTTTTCACCTCTAATAATGGTTCACTCATTGTTCCGCACGCTCCTCATATAGCCAGCAAGCTACTTTATGATTTTCATCATTTACATTTAGATTTGGGGCTTCTTTTCCACATATTCCCATACAATGCTCGCAACGCCCACTAAAGTAGCAAAACTCACCTAAACCAACTAAATTCGGAACTTGCCCTGGAATAGAATATAGTTTATCTATTCGTTTTCCCATTACTGGTTTTGATTTCAATAATCCTTTCGTATAAGGATGTTTTGGATTTTGGAATATCTCTAGTACTGGGGCTTCTTCAATAACTTTCCCGCCATACATAACGACAACATAATCAGCCATTTCCGCTACGACACCTAAGTCATGTGTAATTAATAAAATCGACGTTTTAAATTCTTCTTTCACTTGTCTTAGTAGATCCAATATTTGAGCCTGAATAGTAACATCAAGAGCTGTTGTTGGTTCATCCGCAATTAATAACTTAGGATTACAACTAAGTGCAACAGCAATCATAATACGTTGTAACATCCCGCCGCTCAGTTCATGCGGATAAGAATGGACGATTTCATCAGCGCGGGCTATGCCAACTTTACGAATTAACTCAATTGCCTTCTTATATGCTTCATTTTTACTAAGTAATTCATGCTCCCTTAACGTTTCTACAATTTGCTCTCCTACAGTGAAGACGGGGTTTAGCGATGTCATCGGTTCTTGGAAAATCATCGCAATATCATTCCCTCGTAAACTACGAAGCTCTTTCTCTTTCATTCCTAAAAGACTTTTTCCTTCATATAAAATATCTCCACCTACTACACTGCCTGATTCAGCAATAAGTCCCATAATAGATAACGCCGTTACACTTTTTCCACAACCAGATTCACCTACAACACAAACAGTTTCACCTTCTCGAACAGAAAAACTAACATGATTCACAGCTTTTACTGTCCCTTCTTCTGTCTGAAAGTGTGTTTGTAAATCTTTCAGCTCTACTACCGCTTTACTCATATCTCCTCACCTACCGTCTCATCTTTGGATCTAATGCATCACGAAGTGCATCACCAAGTAAATTAATTGATACAACTGTTATAAAGATTGCAAAACCAGGCGGAATCCATAACCATGGACGCTTTTGGAAATCGATTAATGAGTTAGCTGCGCTAATCATGTTCCCCCATGATGGTGTAGGTGGAACGACTCCGAGACCTAAGTAACTTAGTGCGGATTCTCCCAAAATAGAACCTGCAACACCTAATGTAGATACGACAATTAAAATGGGTAAAACATTAGGTATTAAGTGATATATAATTTTCCGGTAATCTTTTATTCCTAACACATCCGCAGCTTGCATAAATGCTTGCTCCCTAAGTGATAAAATTTGCCCTCTTACAAGGCGTGCAAGCCCTGGCCAACCTACTAAACTTAAAATAATCATAATGACATACAAACGATAATCAGACGGTACTTTCCACTCTGATAAAATCGCACCCATTATAATAAGTAACGGTAATCCTGGCATCGACATTAAAATATCTGCAAGTCGCATAATAATATTGTCCACAATACCACGATAAAAACCTGCAATCGCTCCTAATAAAGCTCCAAGTATAACCGATAAAACCATTGAAGCTAAACCAATGGTTAATGAAATACGTCCCGCTTGCATAAGCCTTGTTAAAATATCTCTTCCTAATTGATCTGTACCAAGCCAATGAGAAAAACTAGGTGGTTTGTTAATGAGCGCAACTTGTATTTTTCCTGATGCATATGGAGAAAAGAACGGACCGATAAAACAAAATAAAAACATAAAAATTAATGCATAAAACCCTACAAGTGCCATCTTATTTTTCTTTATCTTTTTAAAAGCTTGTCGCCATGGTGATGATTCATTTCTTCTCTTTTTTTCTTTTTTTTCTGTAATTACTGTAACAGTCTCCATTTCTTTCCCCCCTTACTTCAACCGAATTCTTGGATCAACAACTGCATATACGATATCTGCTAAAAAGTTTGAAACGATTGTTAAACAAGAAAGAAACATCGTAAATGCCATCAATACTGTATAGTCACGGAAATTTAATGCTTCTAATTGAATATTACCAATCCCTGGCCAGTTAAAAATTTGTTCAATAATAATTGCCCCAGAAAACAATCCAGGTAATTCAAATGCTAATAACGTAATTGCCGGTAAAATTGCATTTTTTAATGCATGCTTATAAATAACCGTCTTCTCCTTCAAACCTTTCGCTCTTGCTGTTCGTATGTAATCTTGTCTTACAACCTCTAACATACTTGTTCTAAAATAACGAGTTAGCGAGCCGACCCCAAGAAGTGTCAAAATAAATACTGGTAAAATCATATGTTTTGCAACTTCTATCACGTAAGCAAATCCTGTTGAATTACTGCCAACATCAATCATTCCGCCTATCGGTAATAACTTAAAGTCAACCGCAAACACCTTAATTAAAAACAAACCGATAAAGAATGAAGGGAATGACATTGCTGCAAAAACACCGATTGTTACAAGTTTATCGAATAAAGAATGTTGCTTCGTCGCCGAGAATACACCGATAATAAGTGCAATTAGCCAAATAAAAAACAATGCAATAATTGCTACACTAAAAGAATTCCAAATAAATTTATTTAATAATGACGTTACAGGCTCTTGATATTGAAGCGAAAAGCCAAAGTCCCCTTGCAATGCATTACCTAACCAATGAAAATAACGCTCAACAATTGGTTTGTTCAACCCATATAACTCCCTCAGTTCAGCTGCTCTTTCCGGTGTAATTTTCGGGTTTGAATCAATATAATCCCCAGGAAGAAGTGCGAACAGGACGAAGATAATAATTGATGTACCAAGCAGTGTAGGAATCATTTGTAACAACCTACGAACAATATATGTTTTCACCCTTTTTCTCTCCAATCTTATGCTTAAAATAGAAGAACATTTTTTCAAAGCGGCACATTACTAACCGAATGAAAAAATGTCTTCTACTTATACATTCTTATCGTTATTTTTCAAATGATAATACTGGTAAGTTTGCACTAATACTGTTGTACTTTTCAGGATCAATTCCTTTTATATTCCCGTTATAACCAGTAATTGTTCTACGGTAGTTTAATAGAATTACTGGTGGATCATCACTTAATTCTTTATACAATTCTTTATAAATAGGTTTACGCTTTTCGATATCTACAGTTTCAATACCTTTTTGAATTAGCTCATCTACTTTTGCATTCTTATAACCAAGAC
Source organism: Bacillus cereus group sp. BfR-BA-01356 (assembly GCF_022663635.1). Taxonomy (NCBI): domain Bacteria; kingdom Bacillati; phylum Bacillota; class Bacilli; order Caryophanales; family Bacillaceae; genus Bacillus; species Bacillus cereus group sp. BfR-BA-01356. Next base: position 25,969 of record NZ_JAKUFX010000068.1, read on the forward strand.
TAGTTTCATTTGCAGTAGACAAATATTCACCAGCTGTTTCACTCGGATCACTTGTAATCGGTGTCGAAACAGAAGCTAAATCATAATCCCCTTTGTTTACCTTAGAAAGCATCGTATTAAAGTCCATAAATTCAGGATTAAACTCTACACCTATTTCTTTATAATTCTCTTTCGCAATCGGAATTAATAAATCACTATCTTTAGCCGAACTTGGACCGAAATAAGAAAGTTTTAATTTTTGACCATCTTTTTCACGAATTCCATCCGAACCAACTTTCCACCCTGCTTCATCTAATAATTTTTTCGCTTTTTCTTTATCGTATTCGTATTTATTAACTCCTTCTTCCGTATAAGCCCAAGAAGTTGGATGAATTGGTACATTGGCTACTGTACCGTATCCTTTTAACGCTGTATCAACATATTTTTTGCGGTCTAATCCGTAAATAAGTGCTTGGCGAACCTTTTTATCCTTTAAGTAAGGCTTATTATTATTCATATAAATATAACTAAAAGACGGTGCTGTTTCAATTTGGATATTTGCGAATTCTAAAGCCTTAGCCTGTTCAAGAACCTCATCACCAGTACCTAAGCCAGTATGGTCAACTTCTCCTGTTTGGAATAACTGAAGCTTCGTATCACCAGAAGTAATTTTATAAATGAAGTTTTGAATTTTTGGTTTACCCGCATAATAATTTTCGTTTGCTACAAAACGAACTTCTTGACCTGGAATATACTTTTCAAATTTATATGGACCCGCAGCTAATGGCTTTCCATATAAATCTTTTAAGTAATCTAAGCTTGTATTTTGCTTATAATCTTTTCCATAATAAGCTTTTGATAGTACTGTACCTCCTAAAACAAATATAGCTTGTGAATTCACTTTTTCAGTTGTAATTTTAATTGTTTGTGGATCAACAACTTGAATACCTTCAATTGAAGTTGCTTTCCCTTCTTTATATTCTTTACCACCTTTAACCGCATATTGAGAGATATCTACTTCACCTTCATATGCCTTATCATGTAAAAGCGTCAATGTGAAAGCTACATCATCCGCCGTTAATGGCGATCCATCACTAAATTTCAAATCTTTACGTAAATGGAATGTATATGTTAACTGATCAGAAGAAACGTCCCACTTCTCAGCTAATTCTGGAATTGGTTTCCCTTGTTTATCGGTTGATACGAGAGATGCAAAAATAACTGAAGTTACGTTTCCATCCCAACCATTTTGTTGGAAGTATGGCAAAAATACGCCGCCTGGCTTACTAATACCAACTACTAACGTATCTTTTCTATTCTTCGCTTTGTCTGGCACTTTCGTTTTATCTGTCGCAGCGATCTTTTCAATTTTCACATTTTTTAAATCCTGCTGTTTAACCGGCTCTGTAGAAGCCGCGTCCTCCTGTCCCCCACAAGCAGACAACACAAGCGAACTACTTATTAATACCGAAAATACACCAGCCCATTTTTTTGTCTTTTTCTTCATTGTCCCCACCCTAACTTTTTATGATTATACCCTCTGAACGAATTACCTTATGTATGCCTCCCACAGCAACATTTATAGCCAATCGGAAAAGTCGGTTTTAATCGTAAAAAAATAGATGTTTTTGAGGGGTAACAATCTTATTCCGACCTTTCCGGTAGACTTTATGGTTATTAGCTTATATCGTTCATTATGTTTTGTCAATTCTTTCTAAATAAATATTTTGAGAATTTTTCCAAAATTATCACTCTACATTTATACTTTAAGAAAACTCAGCTATAATTCGTATTAAAACTTAAAAATCTACTTCTATTCCTTCAGCATGAAACATAGAATACTAATAACCAATTACAAAAAAGGGGGCGAAAATATGGACAACCTATTCCAATACGTCCTGCACTACGTATTATTAACAATTATGATAGTCGGAGCACTATTACTATTCCCGTTCTTCCCAAAGTTCGTCCTCTTTTTAGCTTTTTTTATCATGCTCGGGATCGCTATTATAATTTCAACGAAAGAAGATGCCACGCAAAAAGAGAGCAGAGTTCAGCGCGTAAAGCTGTAACTTTGCTCTCTTTTTGTTTTCATTCACTAGTCTCTGTTACACATATTTATCCCGCTATTTGCCGGGCAGTAAGACCCCCACTGATTAAAGTTTCACTTTATCTCTCGGGAAATAATTAGCCTTTGTTTTTGTAATTACTCCTATCGAAAAACCACTAATGACATTTATTTTTCAGCTTATCATTTTCATATGTTTCACAAACTATGCAAATTGAGGAAAATGGATTTATCTAAGTTACTGTTTCACGTGAAACACATCGCTTCATTTAACCTTTAAAGCAAAATATCATTATGAAAAAAGCCACTTCCTCCAGCAAAACTGAAAGGAAGTGGCTTTCTACTCATTACTCCACCATATTCTCTAATTCATTATATAAATCTGCTCGTAACAACTCTTTCTTCGTTTTTTCCTCATATAATTTTTCAAGTCTTTCAACATCAGCTACATATTCCATTTCACTTTCTAATGCATATATATCTTCTTCTATATGCATTAACTCGTTTTCAATCTCCGCAAAACTTCTAGAATCTTTCTTTTTTATAGAGATTGCTTCAACACTTTTTCTTCCATGGTGCTTATGCTTTATTACTTCCTCCTCAAGCTTTTCTTCCCACTTTTGACGAGCCCATGCATAGTTTCCTGCAAACTCAAATAATTTGCATCTATCAATCCAGTACGTCTTTTCAAATAACTTATTTAAAAAATAGCGATCGTGTGAAACAGCTAAAATCGTTCCGTTATATTGCTCAAGGGCTTCCTCTAAAACTTCCCTTGATTCAATATCAAGATGGTTTGTCGGCTCATCTAAAATTAGAAAATTGATGTCTTGATACATAAGTTGCGCAAGTCTTAATCTCATTTTTTCTCCACCACTAAGTTGCGTTACTTTCTTAAATACTGCTGGACCATAAAACAAAAACTTAGCTAATATATGTCTTGCTTCTCCCTCTGTTACAGCCACATTCTCTCTGAATGCTTCCAATGCATTACTCTTCATATTTTCATATGCATGTTGTGATAAATAACCAATTTTGACACTACTACCAATTCGAATTTCACCAACGTCTGGATTTATTTCTTCTAATAGTAGTTTTAATAATGTAGTCTTTCCTGTACCATTACGACCAACGATAGCAGCACGCTCTTGAAAACGAACATGTAAATTCGCTTGTTCAAATAAAAATCGGCCAGCAAAACCTTTACTCACTTCTTTCATTACAACAACATCTTTTCCGCTTCTCTCTTGCCCTTCAAACTGAAGACCCATCTGTTTTCTTTCTAAAATCGGCCTCTTTAATTTCTCTATACGCTCTAACGCACGTTCCATATTCCTCGCTCTTTTATGCAATCCTTCATTCGGAGGATTCGCTTGATTTGCCCATTCACGTAGGCGCTTAATTGCTTCTTTCATTTTCTTTATTTTCTTTTGCTGCTCTTGATAAGCTTGAAACTCTTGAAGTAATCTTTCTTCCTTCTCCTCAACGAACTGAGAATAATTCGTATGGTACACGTGAATCTCTCCATCTTCCAGATCAAAAATTTTCGTTACAACTTCATCAAGGAAATAGCGATCGTGTGAAATAACCATAACTGTTCCATTATATTCTTTTAAAAATTTCTCTAACCATTCAACTGCAAACAAATCTAAATGATTTGTTGGTTCATCTAATAGAAGTAAATCTGGTTTCTGCAATAGCATATATGCAAGGCTTACTTTCGTCTGTTCTCCTCCACTTAATTCCGTAAATACTCTTGGAAATAAGTCTGTTACTTGTAAGCCATTTGCTACCTTCATTATATTTGCCTCTATTTCATAACCACCGAGAAATGCAAATTTTTCTTGAATTATTCCGTACCTCTCCATTAGCTTTTGCAAAGAAGATTGTTCCTGCTCCTCCGCCATATTTTTTTCTAGAGCATGCATTTCTTTTTCTAATTCCTTTTCTACTTTAAAAGCGGAACTCAATACATCATATACAGTCATGAACTCATCAAACTTCGGAATTTGTGCGACATGACCAATACGTGTACCTTTCTTCATATGGATGGCTCCTGCATCCAAACTCTCCATTCCCGTCAGAAGCCCAAAGATTGTTGTCTTCCCACTACCGTTACGACCAACTAACCCAACACGTTCACCATTCTTTATTTCAAGCGATATATTTTCAAATATGATGTTTCCACCAAAAGATTTCGTTACATTATTTACACTACAAATAGTCATTTTCCGTACTCCTTTCAATATAAAAAACCATGAGAAAGAAACATTCCCCATGGTTTTCGGCATAGAAAAAGGAAGCCAAATAGCTCCCTTTTCACACGTTTATTAAAAATGGGTGAAGAGATTTCTATCGTTCAATAGTCACTATGCAATTGTTAAAAAAGGGCATACGTATCCCGTTAACAACTACATCATGAAAAATCGCACGACAAAAATAGATAAAATCTAAAAATTTGGCACGCGCAGCTAAAGAACGTTTCATCTCATTCACCCCTTTCGTACGGAATTTAATGCTTACTTCTTTATTATACTTTCCAATTTCATGTTTGAATAGTCATTTTTCTGAAAATAATGAAGATAGACTAAACATTTCAATAAGTGACATCAAATCTTACAAAACTGTTATGTTCACGTAATGGAAAGCGATAGTACGAAAAGATGCCTCCCTATACAATAAAGATGTAAACAAGCGAGACAAACAAAAGGAGGAAACAAACATGATAAAAGAAATCGTAAAAGCAATCTTTGAGGTATTAGTGAACGGACAAGCAGTTGTAAAAGAACTAAATGAACTATAAAAAGGAGTGAAGAAATATGATGAACATGGTGAAAATGATTTTACACGCTTTAGTCGATGCAAAAGCAGTTAGCCAAGAATTAAACCAACAATAAAAAGACCTGCGGTAGTATGTCAACTGAAAAATAATATCTTTTGAAGTTATCAAAGGACAAATTGCTTAAAAAAGACATCACGAAACTAGACCAGTATTTTATGTAA